>NZ_CFKZQR010000009.1:0-69087 GCF_985070215.1 Mobiluncus sp.
CTTCATAGACGGACACTGCCATCCTGTGCTGGCGGCGCATGTACTGTCAGGGATAGTGTTCGATATAGAGTGGTAGCGGTAGCGGCTGCCTGGTTCTATACCGGGGGCAAGCATCCCTATGGCTACGCCGGGGTAGGCCTGTCTGAGCTACTGGTTTTTGTCTTTTTCGGTTTGGTGGCGGTGCAGGGAACCCTGTGGGTGCAGGCTCAAGTCCTACCGTGGCAGTCTTGGGCGCTGGCCAGCGGGTTGGGGTTGCTGTCCTGCGCACTACTGATGGTCAATAACCTGCGCGATATCCCCACGGACCGGAAATCCGGCAAAATCACCCTGGCGGTACGTTTGGGTGATGCCTGGTCGCGCCGTATTTACCGGCTTTTTATCTATATCGCGTTGCTGTTGTCACTGGCGGCGCTGTTTGTGCCGTGGCCGGATATCTTCCCCGGCGGATTTATCCAATGGGGCAGCGGTTTTGTGGTGCAGCTGGCGTTGTGGCTGGGCGCTTTGCGGACTATGCGTCCGGTACGCGCGCACGAGACTGGCAAGTCCTTGATTGTCGCCCTGCGTAACACCGGTTTCTTAACCCTGGCTTATGGCGGCCTGCTCGGTCTGCTGTTCGCCCTGCTCTAGCCGTTTTTACCGGTTTTTCAGAAGCGCGCACAAGCCCGGGTGGGCGGTAGCCCGCTGCGGTAAACGGTGGTCGGTTTACCCTCATGCACCACCTCATGCTATGTTAATGGTGTCGAGAGTTCACCGGGAAAGCGCCCGGAGAACCTTCTGAATAAAACGAAGAAAAGGGGAGGAAATGAAGCTGGTAGTGGTCGGCGGAGTTGCGGGCGGTCTGTCCTTCGCGGCGCGGATGCGCAGGTTGGACGAGTCAGCCGAAATTGTGGTGTTTGAAAAAGGGCCGTACCCCTCGTTTTCTAACTGTGGACTGCCTTTTTATGTCGGTCAGGAGATTCCCGCGCGGGAAAGCCTGCTGCTGAACACACCCCAGAGCCTGAAAGCGAAACTGAACCTGGATGTGCGGGTAAACCACGAGGTCATCGGCGTGGACGCGGATGCGAAAACCGTGCAGGTACGCGGTGCGGACGGGAGTATCTTCACCGAAAGCTACGACAAGCTGATGCTTTCTCCCGGAGCGAGGGCCGCGCGTCCCCCGATTGAGGGCTTGGATTCCCCGCGGGTGCACACACTGCGCACGGTCGATGATGCGCAACAGATTGTGGACCTGGCAGAATCCGCAAAATCTGCGCTGGTCATCGGCGGGGGATTCATCGGTATCGAAGCGGCCGAAGCCCTGGCTCACCGCGGCATCAACACAACTATCGTCGAGGGCAGTGACCATGTCATGCCTCCGCTGGACCTGGAGATGGCTCATCTGGTGACCGGAGCCTTGCAGTCGCTCAATATTAACGTCATCGCGAAAACTCGGGTCACCAAGATCCAACATTTCCCCGCTCACGACCTGGCGGAACTGTCAGACGGGCAGTGCCTGGAGGTGGGGTTGATTGTGCTGGCTGCGGGCGTTACCCCTGCTACTAAGCCTTTCGTAGCGGCGGGAATCAAGGCCGATGAGCGAGGTTTCATGATAATTGACCAGCACGGACGCACGAACTTGCCTGACGTGTTCGCCTGCGGTGACGCCGTTACGCAGCAGACCGGGGTGACTGGACAAGCGCGGCCGGTTGCGCTGGCCGGTCCGACCAACCGCGCGGCCCGGCTTATCGCCGACTTCATCGCTGACCCAGAATCGGCTCGGCCCCTGCCCAAGCCCATCTCTACCTCGATTTTCCGGGTGGGACCCATGACTGTGGCTCAGACCGGGGCCAATCGAGCTGAACTGGACGCGAGGGGCATCGCCTACCACACGATTCACACCCACCCTACCGACCACGGAACTTTCCTGCCCGGCGCCCAACCGATGCAGCTGATGCTGCATTTCGCGGAAGCGGACGGCAGGATCCTCGGCGCTCAAGGAATCGGGGGCAACGGGGTAGATAAGCGTATCGATGTTATTGCCACGGCGCTTAAGGCTGGGCTGAGTGCCCCCGATTTGATTGACTTGGATTTGGTGTATGCGCCCCCGTATTCCGCAGCGAAGGATCCGGTCAATTTCCTGGGTTACGTGGCGGAAAATGTGCTGTGCGGCCGGCTGAAACTGTGGTACGCCGAGGAAGCGGCTCACCTCGACCCCGCCACGCCAATACTTGATGTGCGCCCCGTCCCTGAGTTCAATGCCGGACATTTGCGAGGCGCCAGGTGTATCCCCTTGACGGAACTGCGTTCACGGCTGGACGAGGTGCGTTCCTGGGTCGACGGGGAAACCGTGTACTTGAGCGATGATAGCGGGGCTAACGCATGGCTGGCACAGAGAATTCTGGAACCCGCGGGGATTAATGCTAAAGTATTGTCTGGCGGGGTCAATACGGTTTTCGCCTACTACTTTGACAACCCCGGTGCGGTGCTGGAAATGTAACGTAGCTTCCAACAGACGATTCCGGATAGAGGAAAGGGAATAATATGTGCTCTCCAGTAAAGTGCGCGAACTGCGGAAAGACTACTTGGACGGGATGCGGTCAACACATTGAAGCGGTCAAGGCCAGCGTCCCGGCCGACCAGTGGTGTACCTGCCCAGAAGACAAACGCAAACCGCAATCCCTATTCACGAGCTTCTTTGGGCGCTGAGCATTTCTGCCGCGAGGCGGCGCTTCGCCCCTGCTACGAAGCAGCAGAAATGCGAAGCGCTCAGAGTGCGGAGCCGTTAAGAAATGGCAATGGTTTCCCCCTCCCCGCCCTTGCTAAAATCACCGTATGGCCTCGAGCAATGACTTCATAGAACTTTGTGCCGGTCAATACCGTGCCCAGATTTCGTCTTTTGGTGGGGGCTTGTGGTCGCTGACTTGTGCGGACAAGCCGCTGGTGGTGACACCTCCTGTGCCGCACCAGGGGTTGTCACGAGTGTTCCCGGTTCCTTTCGCGGCGGGGTGTTTGCTGGCGCCGTGGCCCAACCGGGTGGACGGCGGAAATTTCACGTTTCAAGGCGAAACGTACCACCTCGAAATCAACGAACCCGACCGCCACAACGCCATTCACGGTTTCGTCAGGGAACGCCCTTGGGAACTCGATCCCGAAACGTCCGACAACCCCGCGGCGGTGTGCCTCAGTCTGGAAATGGAGCCGCAACCAGGCTGGCTGTGGCGACTCAAATACGTGATGAACTGGAGCATTGGTGCGACCCAAGGGTTGCGAGGCGAACTGCGGGTTTCCAACCTCAGCGATACGCCCTGCCCGTTTGGCTTCGGGTGGCATCCTTATTTAAGCGCGGGGGGTGCGAGCCTGGACGAATGCACCCTGAGTGTCTCGGTAGGCAACAATCTCGTGCTCGATTCAACACGTAACCTGCCGACCGGTCTAGAGCAACCCGCGGACACTGTTTTGGGCCAAGCGCGGCCGGTAGTGCTGCACGGACTGTGGCTTGACCACGCCTTTCGGGCGCAACCCGAACCAGACGGGCGAGTCCGGGCCGCCTTGTGCCAGGCAGACGGTTCGGGGACGGAACTCAGTGCCGGACCGTGGTGTCGGTGGCTCCAGATTTATACCGCTGACCCCGCTCGCCAGCAGGCTTTCCCCGGCGTTGATGATGGGCGCGCCCTGGCGGTCGAGCCGATGACCTGCCCGCCAAACGCCCTGAACCGCAACCAGGACGTACTGGTACTGGAACCAGGGAAACCTGAAACCTTCGCTTTCGGGCTACGCGCGATAAACGGTTAGCTGACGGGTATCCTGACGATTCCTTCCCGGAATTTCAGCATCTAGCGGGGTTTATTTCCCTGAGTACCAGAGAAGCAGACGTTCCACTTCCGCTTGCAATGCGGCGTTACCGTTACGGGAATACTTGCGGGGGTCGACCAAATCGGGGCCTTGTGCCAAGTCCTTACGAACTTCAGCGGTATAGACCACGTTCAGGTGCGTAGAGACGTTAATCTTGGTCATTCCCGCTTTGATGGCGGCGCGCATTCCTTCGTCAGAAACCCCGGAAGAACCGTGCAGGACCAGCGGAACCGGAACAGCCTGTTTAATGGCAGAGATAAGTTCTGTATCCAACGTGGCATCGCGCGAGGTCATCGCGTGTGACGACCCCACCGCTACCGCCAGCAAGTCCACGCCGGTGTCTGCCACGAACTTTGCGGCGTCCTTTGGATTGGTGCGTGCGCTCGGGTCGTGGACTCCATTTTTTCCACCGACCTCGCCTAATTCGGCCTCTACACTCACGCCACGGTCGTGACACCACTGGGTAATCTGCGCGGTGGTGTCACGGTTTTGCGCATCCGGCAGTTTGGAGCCGTCATACATAATCGAGGTAAAGCCCAAATCGACCGCCGCGCGGCACAGGTCGAGATCCTCAGCGTGATCGAGGTGCGCTACCACCGGGACTTTTGCTTGTTCGGCTAGTTTTAGCACGGCGCAACCGATGGGTTCCAGCCAGCCATGATGGTACTTAACAGCGTTTTGGGACAGCTGCAGAATCACCGGTAGGTTGACCGCTTCTGCCGCGGCGACCTGGGCCTCGCCATGTTCCAGCAACACCACGTTGAAAGCCCCCAGACCGACTCCGGCCGAGGCGGCCTCAGCAGCGAGTTTACGTATATCGCACAGCATTTATGCACTCCATTCTTCAGTTTGAAAGGTCATTTTAGCGGCAATTGTTGCCACCATATCTGTTTCCACCACACCAGCAACTGCCGCCGGAACCGCGGCTGCCGACCAAGACACCGCGCGCCCGAGAGCCTCGTGTGTCGGCAAGTTTTCGGACATACCGGACAGAAATCCAGCTACCGCCGCATCTCCCGCTCCGGTAGGATTGCCCTCCAAAGTCATCCCGGGGGCGGCCCACTCGACCTGTAGCGAGGCGGTGTGCACAGGCGCGGCGGGATGCTCCACGTAGGCCAGCCCGTCTTTTCCAGCGGAAATCAGCAAGGAGCGAGCTCCCAGAGATAGCAAAGAGCGTGCCGCCGCGGACAACTCAGTAATACCGGTAGCCTCACGCAGTTCCGCCACATTTGGTTTCAGACAATCCGCGCCCGCCTGAGCGGCCTCTAAGAGAAACTGCCCGGAGGTATCCACCATCACCCAGCAGCCTAAGTCATGCAAACCGGAGATGAGACGTCCGAGCATCCCCTGGGGACTGCCCTGGGCAAAAGACCCGTTAATGCTGACGAAAGCATTCGGGGTCGCCCAGTCCAGCTCGAGTGCCTGTAGCCACGCCTGTTCCCAATGCTGAGTAACGTCTTTGGGGTTCATAGTGCCATAGTTCGGGCCTGCCTCATTGAATACCGTGGCGTCTCCGTCAGCCACGATAGCTACGGATTGGCGGTTTGGGAATGGCATGGGCAAGGGTTGAAAACTAAACCGACCCTGCCACTCTAGTTTCCGTTTTTCCAGGTCGGCAAGGTATTCCGGGCTGAAAAAAAATCCTACTGCGAGGGTGGGATAACCCATTTGAGCCAGGACTGAAGCTGTATTGATCCCCTTACCTCCGGCACGGTAAATGAAGTCCTCGACCCGATGTGTCGAACCGATCTTGAGGGCGTCCACTGTGTAAGTGATGTCCAAAGCAGGGTTGGGAGTGAAAGTAACTAACTGGGGCATCTGAGTCTTTCCAAACTTATGACGGGCGGGCCGCGGGGATAATCGGAACTTGGGCTTTGGCAAAGGCTTGCGCCGCGATACCTAACAGTTGTGCCTGCGACCCAAATTTGGACAGCGAGAAGTGCGGTTCAGGCAGGTTCACGAGGTGCGATAACGTAGCCTGGCGCAGTCGCACCAGGTAGGCGGGTCCTTCCTTAGACTGTCCCCCGCCTACGATGACATCAAGATTTCCCAAGGTCGCCAGGCTGGCAGCCAAGACTGCCCCCAATGCCTGCGTGGCGGTTTCGATTACGTGATGAGCACATTCGTCTCCTTCCCGTTCCCTCAGGAACACATCCTTGGATGTGGGGTGGGCAGTTTGTGGGGAAATACCTTTCAAAAGGGCGTAGCGTCGGGCGGTATATTCGGCGGAAGCAATCCGTTCCAGGGGGAGGCGAGTTGCCTGAGTGGAAACTGGCGTGGCGGTCTTTTCCAGATAATTCAAATCGGGATTGGGAAGTAGAACCTGTCCAATCTCGCCGGAGCTCCCGCTCCGGTTCAGTACTCGCCCGTTGAGGACAATCCCCGCCGAAATGCCGGTCCCGATAGCGACGAAAAAACACTCCTGACGTCCGGTAAACAAGGCCTCGCCCAAGGCGCCAGAACGAACGTCATGTCCCAACGCAATCGGAGCGCCCAAGGCTTCGCCTAATCGGTCGCGCATGGGAAAACTTCCCCAGCCAAGGTTGGCTGAAGTGATGGTCATGCCGGTGTCTTCCACCATTACTCCGGGAACTCCCACCCCGACAACACTGCAAACCTGCTCAGCGGTCACAGCTTTGCCGTCAGGGCGACGTATTTCACCGCGGTGCAAAGCCTGTTGAATCTGACTATGCTGACCAGCAATTTGGTCAATCAGACCGACAGCGCCGCCGGTAGAGGTCGTTAGGGTCGGCAGCGTCACCAGCGAACCGCTGTTAGACACGAAAGCAACTTTCGTGTCCGTTCCCCCCACGTCAAAGGCCAGCGTGTACACCGGTGCAGAACCGGTTTTTGGTGTCGGAAGCTCATCGGGTGGCATCTGTCCCTCCAAAGACGCGAGGATTATTCAGGTGCGTAATTAGGACAGAATCACTGAACGAGTCAGGTGACGCGGGGTGTCTGGATTCAGACCCCGGTGTTCCGCGCGCGCCACAGCGACGCGTTGCAGCAGCACCAGGGAGGCCATCGGATCGTAGTCGTGGTGGACCAAAGTGGCACCGGTAGCGGCGATTTGCGCCTCCATCCCCTCGGGGACGGAGCCAAAAATCCAGGTAATGCGGTTCGGTTCGGCAATGGAAATCGGCCCGTGGCGGTATTCCATCGCGGGATAGGACTCGGTCCAGGATTGTGAGGCTTCGCGCATCTTTAGGGCGGCTTCGTTGGCGAGTCCGTAAGTCCAGCCGGTGCCGAGGAAGGTGAATTGGTCGGCGGTTACGAAAGCTGCGGGAATTTCTGCATTTACTGTCGCGGCGCAATCCGCAATAGCTTTCGTCAAGTCCTCTCCGAGGCTGGCGCGCAGCAAAGCCAGAGCCGTGGTGGCGAAACGCGTTTGCACTACCGACGTTTCATCCGTGAAGTCTAAAACTAGTTCCATGTCGGTAAAGGGTGTGGCGGGACCATTGCCGACGGCGGTAATTAAGCGGGTGGGAACCTTGCCATGCAAGGCTTTGAGAATATCGATAATCTCCGTGGTGGTGCCCGAACGAGACAGGGTAATGACCATGTCATAGTGGCGTGTCAGGGGGAATTCGGTAGCGGTGAAAGCATCGGAGACTCCGTGTCCGGCGACTTCTCGCGCTCGGCAGTATGCCTGCGCCATGAACCAGGAGGTGCCACAGCCAATCATGGCAACACTTTTGCCCTTATCGGGGAAAAACTTGGGGTCCAGGGAAGCGAGCATGTCAATGGCCTGTTTCCAGGTTTGGGGTTGGCTAGCAATTTCCTCAGCGGTGATACTCATGGCGGTGTGTTCTCCCTAATAAAATCGGCTACATTGTTCAGAAACAAAAATACCACGCAAGGTGACACAAATTGTTTGAAACTGATTTAAATTTCATGTTATAGACATTTTAAATCAATCAAGAGGGAAAGCGCATGGCCCATCAATCATTACGGCTGACCAAAATCCTTGATTTCGTGCTCGAAAACGGCTCGATTCAGGTAGAGGACATCGAAACTCTCCTGGGTGTATCCCCAGCCACTGCACGTCGCGATCTGGACAGGTTGGCATCCCAACAGATGGTGACCCGGGTTCGTGGGGGAGCGGTGGCCAACCCCCTATCCGGGGACCTGCCCTTGCGGTATCGCCCGGTGAATAGTGGGCGAGCCAAGCAGCGTCTGGCGAAAGCTGCCGCCAAATTGGTGAAACCGGGGGATGTTATCGGCTTGAACGGGGGAACCACCACCACGGAAGTTTCGCGCGAATTGGCGCTGCGCGTTTCGAAAGATCCCGGGTTTCAACGTCACGGGATAACAGTCGTGACGAACGCCATCAATATTGCCAATGAGCTAGCGTTACGACCACAAATCAAAGTCATAGTAGTGGGCGGGACACTACGCCCTTGCTCCTATGAAGTCGTGGGTAATATGTCTGGACTGGTGCTGGACAATTTGGCGATGTCGCGGGTGTTTTTGGCGGTGGTCAGTATTGACGTGAAACGTGGTTTGTTCAATGATGACTTGCTGGAAGCGGAGACCAACGCTGATTTTCTCCGTTCCGCGCAACGAGTCACCGTGGTGGCAGATAGCTCCAAATTCTCCGCGTTGGGGACTGCCCGGATTTGTGACTTTGAACCGATTGACGAAATCCTCACAGACAGTGTAGATTCGCAAACTTTAGCAGTCTTGGAAAGCCAAGGTATCACGGTTTTGACTGTCTAGGAACGGGCCGGCAAATAAAATAATTTGTTTAAAACGCACCAAAATGATTAGAAAAAATCATATTCTTTGTTGTAGGTGTTCAATGAAGTCCACCTTTTCGCCTGAGACAGTGCGGAAAAACTACCTCGGTTACCACCGTGAGCTGACAACTTACAACAATGGAAAGGAAAGCTCGTGAAAGGCATCGTCAAAATTAGCGCAGTAGCAGCAATCGCGGCGCTCGCTTTAGCAGGATGTGCAGGTTCTGACTCCGGCTCAGGCAGTGCTGCAGCGGATCCGGCTAACTTGGAAACCACTATTAAAATTCTGGCTCCTTCGTACGCCTCCTCGACCAAGACGGACTGGGAGAACATTATTGCTGAGTACAACAAGACCTATCCGAAGGTCAAGGTTGAGCTGCAAATTGAAGGTTGGGACGATTTCTCCTCCAAGGTGCAGGCTCGTGTACAAGCCAAGGACTTACCCGACATTTTGAACGACAATAACTTTGCGTCCGCAGCCGACGGCGAACTGCTCTACCCCATTACAGAAGTCATGAGCGAGGACGTGTTGAATACGATTGAACCCGCCCTTCTGAAGAACGGGGTAGGGGCGGACGGAACTCAATGGGTCGTCCCCGACGTGGCCTCCTCCCGCATGATGGCCTACAACACCGGCATCTTTGAAAAAGCAGGCATCACGGCGGTTCCCGCTACATGGGACGAACTGGAGCAAGCCTGCGACAAGATTAAAGCTGCTTCCCCGGATGTGTACCCCTACGGTATGCCTCTAGGCCGAGAGGAAGCCCAGGTTGAGTCCTCACTGTGGCTGTGGGGTGCCGGTGGTGACTGGTCCGAGGGCAAGACATTGAAAGCCAAGAGTGATAAAGCCGTGGAGGCTTTCACCGAGATGAAGAAGCTCATTGATAAAGGCTGCACCCAACCCAACGCCGGCACGTCCAACCGTCAAGATGTCGCCGACCTGTTCAACAACGGCAAGGTGGCCATGATGATGGCCCACTCCGGTCTTTTGAGCGTAACAGAGGAGGACTATCCCGACATTAAGTACGATATCGCCCCGATTCCCTCCAAGGATGGCAAGGGTGTGGCAATCGGCGTGACGGACTTCATTCTCGCTTTTGACAACGGTGATGACGCCCGCAAGCAGGCTACTAAGGGATTCCTTGACTTGTTCTACTCGGACGCGATGTACAAGAACTGGTACGCCCCCTCCGGGTTGCTTCCGGTGACGGAGAGCATCATTGAGCAAGGCAAGTCCGAAGCTGGCCCCATCGACAAGAAGTTCTACGAAGCGCTGAGTACCGTAAGGTTCCTGCCAGTAGGTAACCCGCAGTGGGATACGCTGCAAGGAGCCCTGCAGTCTACTGCCGGGAAACTGACCGCTCAAGAACCAGCCGCTGTGCTGGATGCGATTCAATCTCAGGTCGATGCCGAGTCCTGACATGAACGCTTGAAAACGGGGCTGTAGAGGTGGCGACTGTCACCTCTACAGCCCCGATAAAAACCCGCTTTGTATAGAGGAATCTCGTCGATATGAAAAGTGCGCCCAGTGTGGAACAGAACGTCAAGACCCAGTTGCGCACCCAAACTGAGCCAAAAGCGAAAAAGAGCCGGTGGATGGAAACTGTAGCCGCTATACCGTGGCTGGCGCCGACTCTCCTGCTGATTATCGGGGTTGTGATTTACCCGACTATCCTGCTCATCTACTATTCCTTCATTAAATTCAACAAGTATGGGGTAAACAAAGGGTTTACAGGTTGGGACAACTATGTCGGTAAAGCCGGGGCGCTGACCTATCCCTCTGTGCACATTGGCCAGGTGCTACTCAACACCACCCTGTGGGTGGTCGTAGTCGTGACGGTGACAGTGCTAGTTTCCTTGGGGTTGGCTCAGTTCCTCAATAAGGACTTCCCCGGTCGCAAGTTGGTGCGACTCTTTGTGATTCTCCCGTGGGCGTGTTCTGTGGTGATGACGACCACCGCCTTTAACTACGGCCTTGATTCAGAATATGGTCTGTTCAACCGGTTTTTTGTAGATACGGGTATCTTGCAAAAAGCCTATGCTTTCACGGAAAATCCCACGGCGGCTTTCTGGGTCGCAGTTTTTGTGGCTATCTATGTGTCGTTACCCTTTACGACGTACACCATCCTGGCGGGACTGCAGTCCGTCCCGAAAGACATTCTGGAGGCTTCTCGAGTAGACGGCGCCAACTCCTTCCAGCGCTATTGGCTGATAGTGTTCCCCATGTTGCGCCCCGCTGTCGCCACCGCTGCTTTGATAAACATCATCAACGTATTCAACTCCCTGCCTATTTTGCAGATCTTGGTGGAATCCCCTGGCTATCACTCCGCCCACACCACCACAACCTTGATCTTCCAGTACAAGGCACAGCTCGGCCCGGGCGTCTCGAGTGCGCTGTCGGTCCTGAACTTCATGTTCTGCCTGGTGATTATTGCCATCTATCTCATATCTGTGAAGCCGACGAAGGAGGTGGAGTAACATGAGTACCCCTCTGACCAAACATTCTGAACCGGCCAAGGCATCTTCTGAAGCTACCCCAGCGACCCGCCGTAAACGCCGTCCCGCGGGCATGGTCATGACGCTTGTCGGGGCACTGCTGATTGTGTTGTTCTTCCTATTTCCCTACGCGTTAATGTTTGTGACTTCGGTTAAGACCCGCGGCGACGTACGGAAAATCCCACCGGACTACCTGCCTTCCAAACTGGAACTGAGCAACTACCTAACGGTGTGGTCCTTCCCCGCGGTAAACGTAGGCAAATCACTTTTGGCCACGGCCGTCATCGCCATCGGGGCGACACTCCTGGTGCTGTTGGTGGCGACCCCCGCGGCCTACTATGTGGCTCGGTTCCGTTTCCCCGGGCGGATGCCCTTCCTGTTCCTGGTACTGTGCACCCAGATGCTCCAGCCTACCGTGTTGGCGGTCGGCCTCTACCAGGAGTTTTCCAGCTGGCAAGGACAAGTCGTGTGGGTGGCGCTAATCCTCATCAACGGTGCTTTTAACCTGTCTTTCGCAATCTGGATTATGCAGGCGTTTTTCTCTTCAGTACCCAAGGAAGTGGATGAAGCCGCTTTGATGGATGGCTTGGGACGTCTCCAAACCATGTTTAAAATCTCGTTGCCTCTGGTGTGGCCTGGTATCGTTACCGCGGTCGTATTCGTGTTCATTAATACCTGGAACGAGTACGCGGCGGCTTTCGTGTTGGTGCAAAAGCCCGAGTTGCAACCTTTGACGGTGGCAATGCCGCGTTTCTTGGGGCTTTACGTGCGTGAATGGCAGTACATGTTTACAACATCCGTAATCGCGATTGTGCCGGTCATTATCATGTTTGCCCTCATCGAGAAGCGTCTGATTGGTGGTCTTACCTCCGGCAGCATTAAGTAGCTTTGCTGTCGGGGTCGCTCTGCCAGGATTTAACAGCGGAAAATTGCTTACAGCACGCAAAAGTTATAGAGTAGATGTTTGCGTGTTCTTTGTCCGAGGCCGCCTGTTAACGTTGATATTGCAGAAGAATGCGCTGGCAATATCACGGCAGGTACAGCGAGGGACGAGATGTTCAAACGCCGGAGCGCATCGAGATTTTCAAGGTGGAAGGGGAGACCCCCGTTGACGCGACGTTTCGCGCAAAAGCAGAGGGTAACCTATTGAAACCAAAAGGGAATCTCGACCATCCATACGACATAAAGGAAACGGAAATCTTGGCTACGAAATCCAAAGAATCCTCCACTCACCCTTTCCGGGTGTCTTTTGCCCAAATCGATGAACCGATGGCGCCGCCGAATCTGTTGGCGCTGCAGACCGAATCTTTTGACTGGTTCCTGGGGAATGAAGCCTGGCAGGAGCGCGTTAAGAAAGCCGATGAAACCGGCGATAAGCATGTTCCCCGCACTTCGGGATTGCAGGAAATCCTGAACGAAATGAGCCCGATTGAGGACAACGGCGGCACCATGAGCTTGTCCTTTAAGGACTACACCTTGGAAAGCCCGCACTACACCATCGACGAGTGCAAGGACAAGGACCTGACCTACAATGCGCCGATGTACGTGACGGCCGAATTTATTACCTACGAAACCGGCGAAATTAAGACCCAAACCGTGTTCCTGGGCGAATTTCCGTTGATGACCCCGCGCGGGACTTTCATCGTCAACGGTACCGAGCGGGTGGTCGTGTCCCAGCTGGTGCGTTCCCCCGGCGTGTACTTTGAAAAGACCGCGGACAAGACCTCGGACCGGGACATTTACCTGGGCAAGGTCATCCCCTCCCGCGGCGCTTGGCTCGAGTTTGAGATTGATAAGAAAGACACGGTCGGGGTGCGTATCGACCGCAAGCGCAAGCAGTCCGCCACCATTTTCCTCAAGGCGCTGGGTATGAGCGTCGGCGAAATCCGCGAGGCTTTCCAAGACTTCCCGTTGATGCTGGAAACCCTGGAAAAAGACGGCGCGATTGAAACCCAGGATCAGGCCCTGGAGGACATCTACCGCAAGATTCGTCCCGGCGAGCCGCCCAGCGTGGAGGCCGGACGTAACCTGCTGCATAACTTTTACACCAACCCCAAGCGTTACGACCTAGCCGAGGTGGGACGCTACAAGATCAACAAGAAGCTCGGTGTCGAGAGGGAGATGGGCGAGCGCACCCTGGATCTGACCGACATTGTCGCCGCCTTCCGCTACCTGTTGGCGCTGCGTGCTGGGGATGACACGGTCAAGGTCAAAGACGCGGCCGGCAAAGAAACCGAACTGCGCATCAAGACCGACGACATCGACCACTTCGGCAACCGCCGGGTGCGTCCGGTCGGTGAGCTCATTCAGATGCAGGTGCGCACGGGTATGTCCCGTATGGAGCGCACGGTGAAGGAACGCATGTCCACTCAGGACGTCGAAGCTATCACCCCGAACTCGCTCATTAACATTCGCCCGGTCGTGGCGGCCATCAAAGAGTTCTTTGGAACCTCTCAGCTGTCGCAGTTCATGGACCAAAACAACCCGTTGGCGGGTCTGACGCACAAGCGCCGTCTGTCCGCTTTGGGTCCGGGCGGCCTGTCCCGAGACCGGGCGGGGATGGAAGTCCGTGACGTGCACCCCTCGCACTACGGGCGCATGTGCCCGGTGGAAACTCCCGAAGGCCCGAACATTGGTTTGATTGGCTCGCTGGCGACCTTCGCGCGGATTAACCCTTACGGGTTTGTGGAAACCCCCTATCGCGTGGTTAAGAAAGGCGTCGTTACCAACGAAATCCACTACATCACCGCTGACGATGAAGAAGGCAAGAACATCGCCCAGGCTTCCGCGCAGCTCACGAAAGACGGGCACTTCGTAGAATCCTCGGTGCTGTGCCGTTCTACCGGTGGCGACCCGGTGCTGGTCAGCCCCGAAGAAGTCGACTTGATGGACGTTTCGGCTCGTCAGATGGTGTCGGTCGCAACGGCGATGATTCCGTTCCTGGAACACGACGACGCGAACCGCGCCCTGATGGGGGCGAACATGCAGCGTCAGGCAGTGCCGCTGCTGAAAACCGAGGCTCCTCTGGTGGGCACCGGCATCGAGAAACGCGCCGCAATTGACGCCGGCGATGTGGTCGTAGCTAAGAAGGGCGGCGTCGTTACCGAGGTCAGCGCCGATTTGGTGCGTGTCCAGGAAGATGACGGCGAAACCCACGTCTACGCAGTGGAAAAGTTCAAGCGTTCCAACCAGGGCAACTGCTATAACCAGCAGGTTATTGTCGACGAGGGCGACCGGGTCGAAGCCGGCGACGTTCTGGCTGACGGTCCTGCTACTGACGGTGGGGAAATGGCTTTGGGCAAGAACTTGCTGGTGGCCTACATGTCCTGGGAAGGGCTGAACTACGAGGACGCCATCATTTTGAGCCAGCGGGTCGTCTCGGAAGATTTGCTGACTTCGATTCATATCGAGGAACACGAAATCGATGCTCGGGACACGAAACTCGGCGAGGAAGAAATCACGCGAGATATTCCCAACGTTTCCGAAGCTGCCCGTAAGGACCTGGACGAACGCGGCATTATCCGTGTCGGCGCCGAAGTCAGCGCGGGCGACATTCTGGTCGGTAAGGTGACCCCGAAGGGCGAAACCGAACTGACCAGTGAGGAACGTCTGCTGCGGGCTATCTTGGGTGAGAAGGCGCGAGAGGCTCGCGACACTTCGTTGCGGGTGCCCCACGGGGAATCCGGTATCGTTATCGGGGTTAAGGAATTCGTGGCCGGCGACTGCGAAGACGCTGCGCTCGGACCTGGCGTGAAACACATGGTTCGCGTCTTTATCGCCCAGCGCCGCAAGATGACGGTCGGGGATAAGATGGCTGGCCGTCACGGCAACAAGGGCTGTGTTTCCAAGATTCTCCCGGTTGAGGATATGCCGTTCCTCGAGGACGGCACCCCGGTGGATATCATCCTGAACCCGATGGGTGTGCCCGGTCGTATGAACCTGGGTCAGGTACTCGAATTCCACTTGGGCTGGCTGGCTCACGAGGGTTGGGATATTAGTGAAGCCCGCAAGGCCGGTGAACAGTGGGCTCAGGATGTTCCGTTGGAGGTTTGCGAACCGGGACAGCACGTGGCGACCCCCGTGTTCGACGGTGCGGAGGCTGACGAGATTACCGGCCTGCTGCGCAACACTCGGGTTCGCGACGACTTCGACCGCCCGCTTATTGACGAAATGGGCAAAGCCAAGCTGTTTGACGGCCGTTCCGGGGAACCTTTCCCGTACCCGATTGCTATCGGCTACAAGTACATGCTGAAACTGCACCACTTGGTCGATGACAAGATCCACGCCCGTTCTACCGGCCCGTACTCCATGATTACCCAGCAGCCTCTGGGCGGTAAGGCCCAGTTCGGCGGCCAGCGTTTCGGTGAGATGGAGGTGTGGGCTATGGAGGCTTACGGCGCCGCCTATGCCCTCCAGGAACTGTTGACGGTGAAATCCGACGACGTGCAAGGACGTGTGCGGGTTTACGAATCTATCGTGCGCGGCGAGGACCTGCCTCAGCCGGGCATTCCGGAATCTTTCCGCGTGTTGATGCAGGAAATGCGTTCGCTGTGCTTGAACGTAGAAGCGCTGGATGCTGCCGGCAACGCCATCGACTTGCGTGACGATGACGACGAGGCCGGCCGCGGCCCCAACAGCCTCGGCTTCGACCTGGGCAAACGGCCCAACGCCCCCGGCCTTTTGACGACCGACGAATTCATCAACGCCTAAGACGGACCGGAAGAAGAGGAAAGAAAACACATGTTGGATGCAAACAAGTTTGACAAGTTGCACATCGGTTTAGCGACTGAGGACGACATTAACGGTTGGTCCCACGGCGAAGTTAAGAAGCCGGAAACCATCAACTACCGGACGTTGAAGCCTGAGAAAGAAGGCTTGTTCGATGAACGGATTTTCGGGCCGACCCGCGACTGGGAATGTGCCTGTGGCAAGTACAAGCGCGTGCGTTACAAGGGTATTGTCTGCGAACGCTGCGGGGTGGAAGTCACCCGTTCCAAGGTGCGCCGCGAGCGGATGGGTCACATTAAACTCGCTGCCCCGGTGACGCATATTTGGTACTTCAAGGGCGTGCCTTCCCGTCTCGGTTACCTGCTGAATATCGCTCCGAAGGACCTGGAAAAGGTTATTTATTTCGCGGCCTACATGATTACCGAGGTCGACGAGGAACGTCGCCACAAGGACCTGTCCGATATGCAAAAGGAATCCGATCTGGCGCGGGAGCAAATCGAAAAGAACCGTGATTTGGACGTCGAAAAGCGCGCCCAAAAGATGGAACAGGATATGGCGGCGCTGGAAAAGGAAGGCGCCGAGAAATCCGAAATCGACAAGGTCAAGCGCAACGGCGAAAAGGAAATGCGTGCCATTCGCCACCAGGCTGAGTCTGACCTGAAGCTGCATGACGAAGTTTGGGACCGGTTTAAGAACCTGAAGGTCGGCGACCTGGAAGGCAACGAGCTGGTGTACCGCGAAATGTATGCCCTGTACGGGACCTACTTCAAGGGCGGCATGGGCGCCCAGGCAGTGAAGGATCGCTTGGAGTCTTTTGACCTGGTAGCTGAGGCTGAGGCGCTGAAAGAGGTTGTGGAGAGCAAGTCTGGCCAACAAAAGACCCGCGCTCTGAAGCGTTTGAAGGTCATTAACGCTTTCCTCCAGACCGGCAAGCCGGCTTCCGCGATGGTCCTGGATTCTATTCCGGTCATTCCCCCGGATCTGCGCCCGATGGTGCAGCTGGATGGCGGACGTTTCGCGACTTCTGACCTGAATGACCTGTACCGCCGCGTCATTAACCGCAACAATCGTTTGAATCGTTTGCAGGAATTGAAAGCCCCGGACATCATTGTCAACAACGAGAAACGTATGTTGCAAGAGGCTGTGGACGCGCTGTTCGACAACGGTCGGCGCGGCCGGCCGGTGACGGGTCCGGGCAACCGTCCCCTGAAGTCCCTGTCCGACATGCTCAAGGGCAAACAGGGGCGTTTCCGCCAGAACTTGCTGGGCAAGCGCGTGGATTATTCCGGTCGTTCCGTTATCGTGGTTGGTCCGCAGCTGAAGCTGCACCAGTGCGGTTTGCCCAAGACGATGGCTCTGGAGCTGTTCAAGCCCTTCGTAATGAAGGTGTTGGTGGAAAACGGGGAAGCCAAGAACGTCAAAGCTGCCAAGCGCATGGTAGAGCGGCAAAACCCCCAGGTCTGGGACGTTTTGGACGAGGTTATCACCAACCACCCGGTCTTGCTGAACCGTGCGCCAACCCTGCACCGTTTGGGCATTCAGGCTTTCGAGCCACTGCTGGTGGAAGGCAAAGCGATTCAGTTGCACCCGCTGGTCTGCGGCGCGTTCAACGCGGACTTTGACGGCGACCAAATGGCTGTCCACGTCCCGCTGTCCGCTGAAGCCCAGGCTGAGGCCCGCGTGCTGATGCTGTCGTCTAACAACATCCTGAAGCCTTCAGACGGCCGCCCGGTGACCATGCCTTCCCAAGACATGATTATCGGGATTTACCACCTGACCTCGGATGAAGATCCGGAGATGGTGCATAACCCGCGGTTTGACCCTGACGGCAACCGGGTGTTGAAGCACTACTCCAGCCCCGCCGAAGCCCGCCTGGCTTATGACAACGACGACCTGGCTTTGCAGGAAACCTGCGTAATTCGGATGGAACCGGGTGACTTGCCGCCGGAGGACATGAAAATGCCCGAGGGGTGGCAGCCGGGAGACCGCTTTGAGCTGGAAACTTCCCTGGGCCGGGTTATCTTTAATGACTCGCTGCCGCGTGAATACCCGTTCGTGAACTACGTGGTAGAGAAAAAGAAACTCGGCAAAATCGTCAATGACCTGGCGGAACTGTACCAAAAGGCCGATATTGAGGTGTCCCTGGATGCGCTCAAGTCCTTCGGTTTCCACTGGTCGACCTGGTCCGGGATTACGATTTCCTTCACGGACGTGGTGCCGCCTTCGACCAAGCCTGCCATTTTGGAAAAGTACGAGAACCTCGCTTCTGACGTCCAAGCCGACTACGACCTGGGTGCTATCACCGAGGACGAACGCTACAGCGCCTTGATTGACCTGTGGCGGGCGTGCACGAATGAAGTGGCCGAGGAAATGCGCGAGAACTTCCCCGAACGCAACAATGTGTACCGCATGGTGAAGTCCGGGGCGCGCGGTAACTGGTCCCAGATTCAACAGATTGCCGGTATGCGCGGTCTGGTGTCCGACCCGAAGCAGCGCTTGATTGAGCGCCCGATTAAGTCGAACTACCGTGAGGGTCTGTCCGTGCTGGAATACTTCATCGCGACCCACGGCGCCCGCAAGGGTCTGGCGGATACCGCTTTGCGTACCGCGGAATCCGGTTACTTGACTCGCCGTCTGGTGGACGTGTCTCAGGATGTCATTATCCGCGAGGAGGATTGTGGCACCCGCAAGGGCCTGACCATTACCATCGGTTCGGTCAACGAAGAAGGTCAAGTCGAGCCTGACGAACTGGTCGAGACCACCGCTTTTGCGCGTACCTTGGCTGTTGACGCGGTGGATGAGGCCGGAAACGTCGTGCTTGAGGCCGGGCAAGATGTCGGTGACGTGGCTATTAAGAAGCTCTTGAAAGCCGGTATCACCCAGATTAAGGTGCGTTCCGTGCTGACCTGTGATGCGGCGATTGGTACCTGTGCTGCCTGCTACGGGCGTTCCTTGGCTACCGGCAAGCGTGTGGATATTGGCGAAGCGGTCGGTATTATCGCGGCGCAGTCCATTGGCGAGCCCGGTACTCAGCTGACGATGCGTACCTTCCACACCGGTGGTGCGGCTTCGGCGGCCGATATTACCCAGGGTCTGCCGCGTGTACAGGAGCTGTTTGAGGCGCGTACCCCCAAGGGCGAAGCGACCATCACCGAGGCTGCCGGCCGGGTGAAGATAAACGACGACCCCTCCGGCCCGCGCGAGGTCATCATCACTCGTGACGACGGCAAGGAGGACCTGGTCATCGAGGTGTCTCGCCGCCAGGCACTGCTGGTTGCGGACGGGGATCACCTGGAAGTGGGCGACCGCCTGACCCAAGGTCCTATTGACCCGAAGAAACTGCTGCGCGTGAAAGGCCAAGCCGAAACCCAGCGTTCCCTGGTCAACGAAGTGCAGCAGGTTTACCACAGCCAGGGCGTAGATATTCACGCCAAGCACATCGAGGTTATAGTGCGCCAGATGCTGCGCCGCGTCACCGTGCTGGAGTCGGGCGACACTATGTTGCTGCCCGGTCAGCTCATCGATCAGGCGAAGTTCCGTGAAGAAAACAAGCGAGTCGTGGCGCAGGGCAAGCAGCCTGCCTCGGCACGTTCCGAGCTGATGGGTATCACCAAGGCGTCCTTGGCTACCGATTCCTGGCTGTCCGCGGCTTCCTTCCAAGAGACCACGAAGGTTCTGACCAACGCGGCGATGGAAGGCATCGACGACCCGCTGTCGGGCCTGAAAGAAAACGTCATCCTGGGCAAGCTGATTCCAGCCGGTACCGGTCTGAGCCGTTACCGCCGGGTGGAAATCAAGCCTTCCGCGAGCGGTCACGAGATGCTGATGTCGCAGCTGCCTTACAGCGACACGACCGGATTCGGGCTGTTCGATGACGATGTCGACCTGGAACACCCGTGGGGGTAGGGTTGACAATGCTCGATGACCTGTGGTTACAGGGCTAAATCGGGTTTAATTCAATAGTTTCGGGGTTCCCGGTTCGCCAGCTGCGGTTGGCGGGCCGGGAACTTCAGTTTTTCAACACCCGGTTGATAGGGTTATGACTATGGGAATGTTGGATAAGGCCAAAGATATGGTTCAGGCGGTAAAGTCTGGTAGCACCGGTGACGAGTCGAGCAGCGCCGTTGAGGTGGGGAACACGGCAGAGGTCAAGGAGCCGGAACAGAAAGCCTCCGGTTTGTCTGCCTGGCCTGCCGGGATGCGCTTCGCTTTCGCCCTGGCGGCCAGCGCGCTGATAATTTTCCTTCTGGCCCAGATTGCTGGGGTGTTCATGCCAACTTTCCTGGCATTTTCGCTGGCGTTAGCGGTGCGACCGGTTTCGGAGTGGCTGATTCGTCACCACTGGCCGGTCGGTTTGGCTGCTTTGGTCAACATCGTGCTGCTGTTCGCCATCCTGTTTGTCATGCTGGGGTTGATTGCGATTGCCATCACCGCTATGGTCACCGAATTGCCTCGCTACGGCTCAAAGTTCCAGGCCCTCTATGAACAAGCCATCAGTCAGTTGGATCAACGCGGCTTCGACACTTCCGCTGTGTTGGATTCCTGGAAGAACGTGGATATCAACCGGATTTTTTCCTACCTGTCCGGTTTTGCTAACCAGATTAGCGGCGCGGGAACCACTCTGTTCTTTATCATCATGGTGTCGATTTTTGTGGTCGGGGACATCGTTGTGGTGCGCCGCCGCGCAGCCGAGCTGGCTTCCTACGCGCCAGGTTTTGCCATCGCCCTGCGCAACTTCTCCCTGCGGGTACGGACCTACTTCCTGATGACCACCATCTTTGGTGCCGTCGTGGCGCTGGTGGATGTAGGAATTCTCTATGCGTTTGGCGTGCCGACCCCCTGGACCTGGGGCATACTCGCTTTTGTGGCGAACTACATTCCCGCGGTGGGATTCATTCTGTCCATGATTCCCCCGATTTTGCTGGCCTTGGCGCTAGGCGGGGTGTGGCCCGCTGTCGGGGTATTCATCGGTTACATGGTCGCGTCGCTGCTGTTCTTGAACATTTTGCAGCCTCGCATCGCCGGGAACGCGGTCGGTTTGAACGCCACCGTTTCGTTCCTGTCTTTGATGGTGTGGTCCACGGTAATGGGGCCGCTCGGCGCGATTCTGGCGGTGCCGCTCACACTGTTCTTTAAAGCTATCTTTGTGGACTCCGACCCGCGCACGGCCTGGATTGATGTGTTCTTCCGGCCCTCCGATGAGCCCACCTCCCTGGTGGTAGACCGGAAAAAACGCGACCGTGACGGGGACGGGTTAGACGATGCCACCGGAGAACCCCGGAGTTTCGATACGCGGTTGCGCGAGGAACAGATCCAGGACGCGGCTGAGAAAGAACGTGCCCGGGCGCAAGCGACCTTGGACAAACTGAACCAGGAAGCCCTGGTGCAGGCTGCACAAAAGGCTGAAAAAGAGAAATCCAAGAAAGCCGAACCCTCTGAGAAAACCGAGGAATAGTAATCCGGCCTGCTGATTTCGCCCGGCGGTAGGTCAGGGTTTTCCTGGTTCACCAGGCCGATGGGCTCTATCTCGGGTCGGTGGGAGTTGTCGGCGGCCTGGCTATCGCGGGCAAAACCGGGGGAGCGAGGTTGCGCCAGGCGGGGGCACATGCTCGGGTGGTTAGGATTTCGTGTCGGGAGAGTCCGTGGGGTCCGGGGGATTTTGTGTGTCTGTGGGCTTCTCTGAATCGGAATTTTCGTCCAGGCGGGGTTGGAGTATTTCGTCCTCTTTCTCGCGCTTCTTGCGTTCGTATTCTTCACGCTGTTTTTCGCGCAGTTTCCGACTGACTTCCTCGAGGAACTCCGGGTCGTCATCAGGAGCGCTGGGCTGTTTCGGGGCGGGTTTCCGTCCGAAACTGATGGGTACGGATTCCTCACTGGACCAGATATTCGGTTCGATAACCCCGCCTTTGGCTTCGGCGGCGGCGACTCGGGACACGATTATCCACGCAATCGCCCCGATGGGGCTAATCAGCAAAATCAGCAAAATCCACAAAATCTTTGGCACCTTGCCGGGCATGTTATCTTTCGGGGTGCGAATGCAATCAATCAGCGCATACAGGGTCAGCGCCAACCACAAGATAAACAACAAAACTCTGGCCACGGCTTCATCTTAACGTATAACCCGTGGTCTTTCTTGTTTTGTAGATTTCTGGACATGCCGGGGAAGATAGCCAACGGAGAAAATCGTATAAATAATGCGGGGGGGGGGACGACCGGTATCATGGTTATCAAATGGTTTTCATTCGCTAAGGAGTGGTGGCAGATGTCTAACCCCAAATCACGCTGGATTCTCTTGGCGGCTTATGCCGTGCTGTTCCTGGCTTTGCCTTACGTAACCCAACCGATTTTTAAGTCGGTAGGCGATTGCGGTTTTGGGTGGATTCTGATGATTTTCTACCTGGCGTTACCGCTTTTGGGACTGGGATGCGGGGTTGCGGACGGGATTGTCAACGGCTGGTCGCTGTGGTGGCTCATCGCTCCGGTAGTACTGTTTATTCCGCACTTCTTTCTGGCGATGGACGCGGCTGCCGACCTCAGCGTCCACTGGGACGAATTTGTCCTGTTCACCGGCATCTATGTCGGTTTCGCGTTTATCCCCAACCTTATAGCGGGGCTGGTTCGGAACCGCCTCCAGCGCGTCCGGGCGCAGTCCTAAACTCGTCCGGTTCTGTCGGGGCTCGTTTAGCGCACCCAGGCGCGACCGGCGCAAAGTTCCCGTTTCGCCAGCTCGGTAACCTCGTGACGAGCCACCTTGCCCGGCCCTAACGTGGGCAGATGCTGCACGACCACGACCACGCGGGGAGCGTGGGCAGCACCGAGCTCAGCGGTGACGGCGGTGCGAATCCGCGCCGCCAGAGAATCCGGCTCAGAAGTTCCGTCTTTCCCGCGAACCCCTAAGGAAGCCGGGGACCCCAACATCGGAGCCAGCAAATCCACATCGAGGTCGTCTCCGGGCACCACCACCGCGGTGACCAGCTCGCCCCAGCGGGCATCAGGCAGCCCGACCACACACACTTGACCGACGCCCGTCACACTCAACGAGGCCTGTTCTACCGCGGAAGCATGGACTTTCACCCCGCCGGTGTTGATGACATCATCGGTGCGGCCCTGGATAATCAGGCGCGGGCCTTCCATCCGGCCGGTGTCGGAAGTCTTGAACCAGCGGCGCGGCCCCATTTGAATCCACGGCGAAGCCTCCGCGGGATCGACTCCGGCCGGCGGTTTCTCAACGTAGCCTTCCATTAAGGACGTGCCGGTAATCCACACGGTATCGCCCACGGTAGAAACTTGGGTGCCCAGCAGGGGAATCCCGTCATAGACGCAGCCCCCGCAGGTTTCCGTCATCCCATAGGTTTCCACCACATGCCAACCCACGGCTTTGGCCCGGTCAGCCAGGAACGTGGTAAATGCGGCACCCCCAACCAAGATGGTGTCCACTTTCGCCAAGGCCGCGACCGCGTCCCCGCCCTCGTCTAGAATCTTTGACACCTGGGTCGGCACTAACGACAGATATACCGGCAGGGTTGAATCCTTGGTGGCGCGTTCCACCGCGCGCACCAGGCTGGCGGGCTTAAACCCGTTGGTAGTATCCACGATGATGGGTTTCGTTCCGGAAATGAGCGAACGGGTCAACACCTGTAGCCCGGCCACGTGATGAGTCGGCAGTGCCAAAATCCAGCGGCCCGGCCCGCCCAGGGCAGCCAGGGTCGACCGGGCGGAGGACACTAGGGCGCTGGCGGAAATCGCCACCAAGTGCCCGTTGCCGGTCTGGGAGCCGGAGGTCTGCATAATCAAGTCGGTTTTGGCTGGCAGCGGTCCGTTCAAGCGCGACCGCAGGGTTTGGCGGGCCTGTTCCGGATCGACTCCGGGGGCGATGGGAACCAGGATTTCGCGGACGAAATTGCTGGGGGGCACGTCCTCGGGCTCGCCCGCAAAAACTCCGCCCACGGGTATTTCGGTGTCGGTAGCGTCGGTGGCCGTCTCAGCAGGTTGTGCAGGTGAGTCCGATTCCGCGGGCAAGTTCGGGGTTGGCGAGTCCTCCTCGGCGCGGACTTCCGCTAACGCCGCCTCCCAGTCGTAGTCGTCCGCGATTTGTCGACCGCTGCGGGCGAGTTCTTCCTCGGTGGTCAGAAGAGGCTCAATCGTGCTATCCAAAAATTCGGCTAGACTGACCACGTCCTGGGGTTTCGTGCCACCCGTCAGGAAACAGAACCGGACGGGAACTCCCCGCTTCGCTGTGTCACTCACCAACTTCACCCTGCCTTAACGCTAAAGTTCAATTATGGCTGTAACCTGGGATAACACCGCAGAAAATGTGGCAAACAAAGTCGTTTGCGCCGGACGCAGCAACGCGCCCGGAACCCGTCATACAGCCGGTTTCAATAAGATTCTAACGGTTTTGGTGGCTTTCTGGACAATGCTGGGAATGCTGGGGCTTTCAGCCTGTGCAAATTCGACGCCCGAGCCGGAAAAGACCCCTCCCCGCACCACCCAGCCCGAGGAACCCGCCTCTTGGCCCCTGACCGGCCTGCCTCGTGAGGACCTGACCCCGCACCCCGCGGTGGCGGTGAAAGTGGAGAACACCGTGGCGGCTCGTCCGCAATCCGGGTTGGAAGAAGCCGACATCGTGTTTGAAGAACAGGTTGAAGGTGGTTTGACCAGGTATAACGCGGTGTTCCATGCGCATACCCCCGAGGAAATCGGCCCGGTGCGGTCCGTACGTCCGATGGATCCGGGCATCGCGGCTCCGTTTGGCGGGATGCTGGTCTATTCCGGTGGCGTGCCGGTCTATGAATCCCGGGTGCAAGCCGCTGGGCTGCGCGGATTCAACGAGGATCAGGCGTTGGGGGCGCTGTATCGGGTGAAGTTCCGCGCTATGCCCCACAACCTCTATCTATCCATTCCTAAACTTTACGAGAAGGTCGGCAAAGACCGCACTATTGAGCCTGACGCGCCCCCAATTTTCGATTTTGCTAACCCTGACCAGGGGGAGCGTCCCACCGCGGTCTCGTCAGGAGTTCCGGCGAACTCCTTGGCGGCCCGCTTCCCGTCCCTGGTCGCGGGCTACGCCTGGACCGGTTCTCGCTGGCAGCGCTCTGACGGAGGCGTGGCGGCCAGCGCCCGTTCGGGGGCACCGCTACAAACCGACAACGTCGTGGTGGTGCTGACCACCATCACCGACACCGGAGCAAAGGACGCGGCCGGGGCTTCTGTCCCGGAAACGGTCTTAACCGGCAGCGGAACCGCCTACGTGGCGAGCGGAGGCTCAATCGCCCAAGTGACCTGGTCCAAAGACTCCGAAGGCTCGCCGCTACTGTTGACGGATTCTGCCGGCGCGCCCGTCCTGCTCAACCCGGGCACCACATGGATTGAGCTGCTGCCCAACACTAACTTCAGTTTTCAGTAACTGATTGGTCTGAAGGCGAAACTGTTTGTTGATTGTCTATCTGGGCTTGTATCAGTTTGATGAGTTTGTGCAGTTCAATCACTATTACCACCAGCATCACGACCGCTATCAATCCCAATACATAGGGCGAGAAAGCCATGAAATATACGAACGCAGGGTTTTGAAAAAACAGTGGAATATCCATTTTTACCAAATTTTCTGTGAAAATGCGCATAAGTATGTGCGAACTGGACGTAACAATTTTACAGCACCTTGCGCTGAGCTATTAAGGAAAATATGGAATTCTGATCGCTTGGTTGATTGTCGCGGCTCACAACCAATTGGTGAAGGGTGACTGTGCGCCTGTTTCTGGTTTTGCTTCAGTCGCAGCGACTAAGATTTGGGTCATGGACGAATTGTCAGATGTTTTTGAGGCAAAACGGTGGCGGGAAGTCGGTCTGGAGGGGCTCAGCGATGTGACCTATCACCGGGGAGTGCTGGCGGACGGCAGCCCGGCGCCGGTGGTGCGCATTGCGTTCAATCGACCCGAAGTGCGCAACGCCTTTCGTCCCCAAACCGTTGACCAGCTGTATCGCTGCCTGGATCACGCCCGCATGACTGCCAGCGTGGCCACGATTTTGCTGACCGGCAACGGACCGGCGCGTGACGGCGGCTACGCGTTTTGCAGTGGCGGGGATCAGCGGGTTCGTGGCGCTGACGGTTACCAGTATCACGTGACCGTTCCGCGCGACGACGCGCCGCAAGCCCAAGATAGCGCGGCAAACCCACCCGAACCCCCTTGTGAAACCCGAAACGGGGCCGACCGGACTGCTGACCTGAAACACCCGGAAACCCCAGAAACTGCGGACCTCCCCGACCCGAGAGACGTGGCCGGACGCTACGGGCGGCTGCATATCCTGGAAGTGCAGCGCCTCATTCGCTCCACCCCGAAACCGGTCATTGCGCTGGTTAACGGATGGGCGGCCGGCGGGGGACACTCGCTGGTGATGGTTTGCGACCTAGCGCTGGCCAGCCGGGAACACGCCCAGTTCAAACAGGTCGATGCGAATGTCGGTTCGTTCGACGCCGGATACGGTTCGGGGCTGCTGGCGCGGCAAGCCGGGGACAAGCGCGCCCGTGAGATTTTCTTCCTGGCCGAGACCTATTCTGCCGCCCAGGCCGAGGCTTGGGGAGTGGTGAACCGCGCGGTGGCGCACCAGGACCTGGAACGCGTGGGTTGGGAGTGGGCGCTGACCATCGCCGGGAAATCCCCGCAGGCGATTCGGATGTTGAAATATGCTTTCAACGCGGTGGATGACGGCCTGGTCGGAATGCAAATGTTTGCTGGGGAAGCGACCCGGCTGGCGTACGGAACCGCGGAGGCGCGTGAGGGCCGCGACTCTTTCCTCGAGAAGCGCGCCCCGAACTGGGACGAGTTTCCGTATTATTACTAGAGAGCTCGGTAACGGCCCAAACCCGATATGTAAACCCGAAAGAAGGTCAGAGTGGATTTCACGTTCCTGGTTGCCACGCTGGTGGGAATCGCGCTGATAGTCGTGACCTGGGTGACGCCCTACGCGAAATTCCTGCGCGACGGTTTCGGGAAAACTGAGCTCGGTAACCGGGTGGTGACCATCATGATTCCCGGCCTGACCATTCTGTGCCTGGGCGTGACGATTTTCGAGGCCTGCGTGACTTACGGCACCGGCCTGTCCTTTTGGCGAGTGTGGGGGATTCCACTGGCGGCCTTGCTGGCTTTGATTGGCCTGGGGGTGGCGTTTTGGGCGTTGGTTCCCGCGCCGGTGCCGAGCTTCCTGCAGCCACGGTGGATGAAAGAGGAGCGCCTCTACGGGGCTTTGGGGGCGCTGGAACGCACCCGTTCCGCGCAAAAGCGCCGGGAACGGGAGGTGAACCGGCGCGGGTTTGACTATTTCGACACCCAAATGATTGATGGGGTTTCGCTGGCTTACCCCGAAACTTGGGTGTTGAACCTGGAGCCGAGTGCCCCCGCGCGCGTCTCCGGGCTAAAACTAGAAAGCCGTTTTGCGTTGGATACGCCCCACGACTTTACCCCGCATTCGCGGATTCTGTTGATGTCCGCGCCCCTGACCAGCCCGGAGCACAGCGTGAATTGGCTGCGCCGCCTAGCGGTACCCGCCGGTTGGAAGCCGCGGGAAGTAGGGACTTCCCAGCTGGCTGAAAACCCCGCTATCTGGGCTGATTCGTGCCTATCGGACGGTCGGGGAGTGCAGCAGCGTTGGGCGGCGGCTATCGGGGATACTTTGTGGGTGTTGGCTTTTCAGGTCGCTGGTTCGGATTTCGGGCCGCTTGCCGACGTGGGGGCGAAAGTCGCCGCCTCGCTGACCCTGCCGGACTCCGGAAGGACAGCCGGTCCCGTGGTGGCGTCGTGACCAGCCGCGTTGAAGATTCCGGCAGTTCCGCCCGCCTGTCCCCCTTTGAACCCGGCGCGGACGGCGCCCAGCTGTTTACAGAGCAGGGAATCAAACGGGCGTGGGTGTACTCCCTGCCGATGCGCGTCAAGTTTCGCAATATTACGGTGCGGGAAGGGCTGATTTTACAAGGCTGTGCCGGCCTGGCTGAGGCGGCGCCGTTTGATAACTATCCTCCACAAGTCGCCGCCACCTGGTTTTCCGGGGCGTTTGCGGTGGCCGCACAGGGGTTACCGGCCTCGCCTTCCCCCGTTCCCCTCAACGTCACGGTGCCGGTCGTAGACCCGGACACCGCGGCGCGGCTGGTTCGCGAGTCGGGGTGTGGCACGGCAAAAGTGAAGGTCGCCGACCCGCGCAGCAGCCTGGAGGACGATATCGCCCGGATTCGCGCGGTGCGTTCGGCCCTCGGGACGGCGGGCCAGATTCGGGTGGACGCTAACGCGGCGTGGCGCCTCGCCGAGGCAAAATCCGCACTGCCGCGCTTGTGTGAGGCGGCCGGACCGGCCGGGTTGCAGTATGCCGAACAGCCCTGTCAGACCCTCAATGAACTGGTCGAGCTGCAGCGCGCAACGGGAATTCCGGTGGCGGCTGACGAAACTATCCGCCTGGGCGGGCAACTCACCGAAGTGATCGCCAGCGGGCTGGCCGCTGCCGTCATCAAAGCGATGCCCCTGGGCGGTCCGGCGCGTGCCGCGGCCCTGGTGGCGGACGGGCTACGGACGGCTGCTCCGGGCGGCACCAGCGCGCCCCTCCTGGTGGTGTCCTCAGCTTTAGATACCGGGGTGGGCTTGAGTGCCGGACTGGCCCTCGCGACCCAGCTGGAAACGACAGCCGCCTGCGGACTGGGGACACTGCGCTTGTTCACCGACAGTATCCTCACCGCGGATCCCCGCCTCGAAAACGGTTGCCTGTATCCGGCGAAAACCTTGGAACTGAAAGGAAATCTGGCACCCGTGAGCCCGGCGGTCAGCAAACGGTGGCGCGAAAGAGTTGAACAGGTAGCCGCCGTGTTCGCTAGACTTTAGTTAGCAGCAGCAGCGAAACTGCAAATAAGGAGCGAAAGACGAAACCGATGGAAATCGAAACCGGCACCTGGACGTTTGCTCACGGGGAAACGCTGCATTGGGCTGCCGCCACCGATATCGGCTTGAAACGGGCTGAAAACCAGGATTCATTCCTGGCGACTCCGCCGTTCTTTCTGGTTGCGGACGGAATGGGTGGCCACGCCGGAGGCAAGCAGGCCTCGGCCACGCTGCTGGGCCATATTCAGCCTCTGACCGGCACGGACGTGAGCCTGCCGGTGGTGCGCGAATCCCTGGAGGCAGCCTGCGAGGAAGTCATGGGGCTGGTCGAAGCGAACATTGATTACACGATTTCGCCGCCGGGAACCACGCTGACGGGTTTGGTGGTACTGGATTCACCAGGGCAGGGCGCGGCAGACGGGTCAGAAACGGCGCAGTTCCTGGTGCTCAACGTGGGCGATTCGCGAACTTACGTGTTGAGAGAGGGGCTGCTGACCCGCCTGACTCGGGATCACTCCCAAGTCGCCGAGATGGTCGAGGCGGGGATGTTGACTGTAGAAGAAGCCCGCGTCTGGCCGACCCGTTCCGTCATCACCCGCGCTATCGGAGCTGGTCAAGCCGGGTTGCCGCAGATTGATACCTGGACCTATCCGGTGTCGACGCCCCGGCGTTTCCTGGTGTGTTCCGATGGCTTGCATTCCATGATTGACGACGGTGCTATCGGGCGGGCTCTGGGTGAACACCCCACCCCCGAAGCGGCGGTAAACTCCCTGGTGAACCTGGCTCTGCAGGCGGGAGGGCACGATAATGTCACCGCGATTGTGGTCGACGTGACTGCCCCGGAATCTGCACCCACCGCCACGGAATCGGCGCAGTCCGAGCCACCCGAGCCGCCGGGCTCCCTTCTGCCGCCCCCGCCTCCCCCGGATAGCGAGGGATGACTATGAAACACAGCGCCAACGGAGGCAAAACGTTTACCGTGCGGATTTGTCCGCTGGGTCATCACAATCCGCCGGATTTTCCCCGCTGCCGAGTTTGTGGTGGAGTCCTGGACGCCCCGGTTCAGGTGGCATTCCCGAAACTGGGCTGGGTGCGTTCCACCGACCATCAAACTGTTGAGCTGACGGGCGATTTGGTGGTGGGTCGCGCCCCGGAGACGCACGGGCGCGAAGGAGTGTTTTCCCTGACTACTCCACCCGAAATCCTCGAAATTTCCCGCACTCACGCCCGTATTAGTACGCAGGGCTGGGAAGTCACCGTGGAGGACCTGGGTTCAGATAACGGCACCCGCTTGTGCCGGACGACGGGCCAGATAGTGGACTTGCAACCGCACAGGCGGTACAACATTCAACCCGGCGACGTGCTGGAACTGGCGCCAAACTACCTGTTGAGGTTTGAAGCCTGATGCGTAGACCGGTCCGAATCCTGGTGGAGGGCAATCCCACCGAAGTGCTGTTAAACGCGGACGCGCGCGCCCGGGTTGCCGATGTGGCCGCAGCTTTGGGCGGGGGTTCCGCTTCTCGCCTCACGGTCACGCCGTTAGCACCTCTGCTGGATCCGGGCGGCACCGGGTCGCTGCCGGTCGTTGCCGAGGCTGCGGGGTCACAAGTCCCGAGTGGTGAGACTGGCGGGTCAGGTCCGGCGCAGGTTGGGAAACCTTACGTGTTACCGCGAGCGTTGCCGCTGGCGAAAGCGCCGATACCGCCGGGGGCAGGTTTAGCACTCGCGGGGGATAACGCCGAGTTGCCGCCAGCTCCGGCGGGTATGAAGTCCTTGCTGACTTATTCCCCCCAACCGGTTGCTGACCCCGAACCGTTGGGAATCAACGTAGAAATGCCGGCCCGGCCCCGCCTGTGGCTGGCGAATTCCGCTACGCTCGCCGTGCCTGTGGTGCCGGTGGCCTTGTTTGGGGTGTTGGCGGTCATTTTTCCTAGCGCTGCGGCGTTTGCCCTGCTGGGGCTGGCTGTGGTGGCGGGCGGCGCTGAAGTGGGATGGGCTCTGACCCAAAACCGGGCGGCTTGGGTGCGGTATGAGCGTGACATGGCTGCGCTCACTCCGCAGATTCAGACGGCTTTGGACCAACGTGACGCGGCGATACGCGCCAGCGTCACCGACCTGGCGGACCCGCGCAACGCCCTGCTGCCCGGACTGTGGGGACACGCGAGTGCGCAAATGCGGATTCCGGTCGGTTTCACCCAGGCTCATCCCGAAATCAAGTTGAGCAGTCCCGCAGATGCAGCCCCGTTTCGCGGCTGGGGAGCGATGGCGGGGTCGAACGCGGAGACGAGCCACACGACCTCGGGACAAGTCGCGGCCATCAACCGCCGAATCAGCGCGATTGGTGCCGCCGCTGTCGGCGAGGGGCACACCGGCCTGGAAGTCGCCTATGTTCCCGCTGATTCCGGCCCGCTAGCGGTGACCGGTCCGCGCAACCTGCGCGGACCCGCGCTGAATCAGTTGCTGATTCGCGCCGCTCTGCGCTATTCCCCGGCCGACCTGAAAATCGTGGTCGCCGGGGCGAAACCCGCTCAATGGGCGTGGGTCAGCTTCCTGCCGCACGGCGAGGCGGTGCGCGAGGATTTAGAGTTAGAGCCGGTCAGTGACTTGAGCGAAACCAGCGCCGAACGTCTGGCACAAGCCTGGACCAGCCGCAAAGGACAGCGCGGTTCACGCCAACGCCTGTTGCTGGTGGTGGACGGAGAAGTCCCGGCCGCCTCAAGATGGGAAGATTTCGCTACAGAACCTGGCGTTTGGTTGGTTAACGCGGTTGACGACCTCAGCAGTGCGGTCAGCGCCGCTCGGCAAGTCCTGGACCTGGCGACCGGGTCTTGGCAAGACGGTGTGTCCCGCATTCCCGGAGCTAACCCGCCTGGCCCGCGCCACACCGCTTCGAACGGGATTCCCCTGCAGTCCGCCCGCCCGAGCCTGCTGAGCGTGGAACCCCTGCTGCTGACCGCCCCCAGCGCGCGAAAAATCGCCGAACTCCTGGCCAACCTGAAGCTGCCCGGTAAAACCGCCGAGCCTTTGCCCGTAGTCGCCCAGCTGACCGATGTTTATCCTCTGGCGGCGGGCGAAAGCGTGGCGGTTTTAGGTGAATCAGGGGAGAGGTCCTGCTGCGCGGCAGCAATCGGCTACGGCACTGCCGGCCCGGTGATTTTGGATTTGGCTGATGGTCAGAACGCCATCGTGGCGGGAGAAAATCAGGCTGCCCGGAACAATGTCATTGCTGCCTATCTGGCGGGTTTGGCCTTGACCCAGCGTCCGGAGGACGTGAGCTGGATTATTTTTGATTCCCGCGGCACGAAATGGGGCGAAGTGGGGCAAGCCCCGCACTGTTTAGGTATCGAACCAGGGCGGGGAGATGCCGTGTTTGCCCGGCTGCGCCGCTACTTGGAAGCGGAAACCGAGCGGCGCGAAATTTGGCTGAGCGAATCCGGGGCGGGCAGTCTGGCGCGGGCACGCGAAGCCAAGATTGCGGGAGTTCCGGCGGATCTAATTGTCGTCATAGCTGTTGGGGGGGCATTTAACTCACGGCAGCTCTCGCAGCTGGCGGAGCGGTTGCACATGTACCGCGCCCTGGGATTGCACCTGCTGGTGAGCAGTGGGGATACTGAAAAGCTCCCGCGCGAAGCCCTGAAATACCTGCCGACACGTGTGGTGTTACACCTGGAGGACGCAGCCCTAGAGATGGTTTGCGGCAGTTTTGAAATGGACCTGCGCTCGGCTTTCGCGCATCCCGGCCGCGGAGTCCTGCTGGTCGGCGGGGTAGCCACCGGCTTCCAGACCCTAAATACCCTGATGACTACCGATTTCGCTGACGCTCAGTTGGCTCCCGTGAGCTTCACCGCCCTGGGCGGAGCGGCGTTCCCACCAGCGCTATCGGCGGGCGGATCATGGCGAGTTCCGGCCCTCACAGGTCGCAGTTCCAGCCGGGCTGGCAGGAGCGGGGACCAGCCCACGGTTGATGTGCCGCGGGCGGCAACGCCGCTGTCAGTGCTGGCAGGGTCGTTTTGCCGCGGGAAATCCACAATCAGGCGCTGGACTTCCGGGCTGGAAAAGGTTTATGACCTGGCAGCCTTGGGACAATCCAGCGACACGGAGTTCCGCCTGGGGGTGCGCGATGACCTGGGACGCCAAGACGTCGTCCCCTTTGGCTTTAGTCCTGACCGGGAGGGCAACCTGTTCGTGGCGGGACCGAGCGGCAGCGGGCGCACCGGAGTGTTGCGAGCTATCGCTGCCGATAGTTTGAACACGGGGGGTCATCCGGTTGCATTCTATGTCTGCAGTGCCGACACCACCCTCGATGTGCTGTCGAGCTGGGCAAACGTGGGTGTGGTAGCCCATGCCAACGAGCCGGAGACGATTGCCGACACCATTGAGTACCTGGTCAGCCGGTGGCGTTGGCGCACCGAAATTGCGCTGCGCAACGCCACCCGCAGTTTCCCCGAACTGCGTGAAGTGCTGCGCGGGGAACAGCTCGGTGAGCAGTCCAGCGAACAGAACGGTGCCAAGGCCCCGAACTCGGCGACACCCAGGCGGGATACCGGAGCAACCCGCAGCGCGAACCCCGGCGCCATCCCCAGTGCAACCCCCGGCGCGGATAGCGTAGCTGGTGGCGAAACCGACCGTGGCGAGCGAATTATCGTCGCGATTGACGGTCTGGAAGCCGTGTTGGAATCCCTGCCGGGAGCCAGTTCCGCGAGTTTCCTGGAACTCATCACCGGAGGCAGAGTCGTCGGAATCCACTTCGTTATCAGTGCCGAGAACGTTGAGAACCTACCGGCAGCGTGGCGAGGCGCATTCGGAATGCGAATCGAGTTAAACGGTTCCGTCCCCGGCCGCGGCCTGGTTGCGGATGACCCGCGAGCTATTCAGATAGCTGTTCTCGGTAACGACCCTTCCGAGCCAGCCCAGACACGCATCCTGGAGCGCTTGGGGACACTGGCAAAAACCCCGGCCCACCGGATTGGCCGGTTGGCAGTGCCGGTGTTCGCCACCGCCCTCACCACTGCCCCCAAGGGAGAAATGGCACTGGGACTGAGCGCCCCCGGAGGCCGGCAAATCAATACCATCACCAGTGGGGTTTACCTCATCGCGCGAGGCGACGGGGAAGTCGACCGGGCGGTGAGCTTGGCGGTCATGCGCTGGCTGGCTCGTTCGCTGCGCACTTCCAGCCCGGACACCGGGATGGTGCTGTTGTCTGCCCAAAGCCGTGAGGATAGTTCGCCCGCGTTGGAAACCCTGGCTGGCCTGGAGATTTGGGACGCGGTCGCCTGTGGTTTCGCAGACTTCCGCGACTTCTATCACCAGCTGCTTTCCGTTGCGGAACAAAAATCCCCGCCGGGATTCCCCGGTTTAGCCATCTATATTGCCGACCTGCCCGGATTCGCGCTGAACATGGACGCCGCCGCGGCCATGGCAGACGTCATCCGCGCGGCACGCAACCGCGGACACCTGGTTTTTGCCTCGGGCGCTGCCAATTCCCGTGATGGGCTGTCTTGGATTACAGAATCCGACCTGAATGCGGTGGTCAAAGCCCCTGCCGCGGGATTGTCTCTCGGCTTGAGCGCCGCTGACACCACCGCCATCTTCGGCGTCAGCGTCTCCCAGGACGGCACCATGTTCCCGCCCGCCCGCGGCTATTGGATTCACCGCGGTCAGGCCACAAAAATCCAGCTCCCCCAAGAAAACGGTTGAACACCCGCGCTACAAAACAGCTAGACCCCCGCGTCGCACCAGTATTGAACCGAATCAAACTGTATTACTGAGTTCTGTTCATAAACCTCCCTTCGGTATGCACGAAAGTACTTGAAAGGTAACATTGACCCCGGAGACGAAAATTTTGCAGTTTCTAAAACAGCTTTCGTTTCCCGGCATGGCAACGGTTTCCCGGTTTCACGGAAACCGCGAAACAGCACGATGCCAAGCATTGAAAGGGTCAGTTGTGGACAACACCAGTCAGCGAGACAATCAGGACGCCTCAAACCGGCAATACGCTGGGGATTTGGTGCGCTTATTGGTGAAGCAAGGATTCTCCCACTGGTTCTATTGCCCCGGGTCCCGGGATGCTCCCCTGGGCTATGCCCTAAACCAGTGGGCAGCCAGCCGCCGCCTGAACCTGCACGTGCGCATCGATGAGCGCGATGCGGCTTTTATGGCTCTCGGGGCAACGCGCGCGGGGCATCCGGCAGTTTTGGTGATGACGTCCGGCACCGCGGTGGGAAACGCCCTGCCCGCGGTGATGGAGGCAGCCCATGCGGGTCTGCCATTGCTGGTCCTTAGCGCGGATCGTCCCGCGGCGCTGCGCGGCACCGGGGCGAACCAAACGACCTGGCAGCCGGGGATTTTTGGGGATTTCGTGCGGTTCGCCACCGATATACAGCCCGGTGTCACCGCCGCAGAACTGCAGCAGGCCGTGTCCGCCGCCGTGGCGTCTTGCCGAGGCGTCAGTCCCTCACCCCACCCGGCCACCAACGAAAAACACTTCCCCCTCCCCGGGCCGGTACATATCAACGCCAGCTTCATCGAACCTTTGGCACCTCCCGAAACTATAGAAGCGTTCGCCGCTCGAGCTTCCGCCAGCGCTATCGCTAGCGAGGACCCTCTGGACCCGCACCAGGCGCCGCGTGGCACCTTGTTGATTGCCGGGGACCTCAGCGACGCCACCTACACGGACTTGTGCGAGGCGGTCGAAAACGCGGGGATTCCCGTCCTGGCCGAACCGCAAACCGCCTGGCGGTGCCACCCCAATGCGGTGCGAGGATACGCCAAAGCCGCCGGAACCACATTGTCGGAGGTGGCGGAACACAACCTCGAAAGAGTCATAGTCGCGGGCCGACCCACCCTGACCAGGCCGATTACGCGACTCATTGCCCGCCGCGACATTCCCGTGGAAACCGTGGGAGCACCGGGAACAACGGTCAACCTCGCCGACAACATCGCCCGGCAGTGGACAGACGCGTCCACCCTGGCTTGTGAACTGGCGAAAGCGGCGAAGCCCTCACCACGCTTGACTCCCCACCAGTCCGCCGAGACCCCGGAAAGCTGGCTGGAAATGTGGCGTGTGGCGGGGGAAAACGCGGTCGCGGCCCTGAGCGGGGACTGGGGTTTCCATAGCGCGGCACAAGCGATTTGGGACAGCACCATGACTGCGCCCGAGCCGGTGGACCTTTACTTGGGGGCCTCGCTAACTATCCGGGTTTTCGACGCGGTGGCGCGCAATTCTGCCCCGAACCGCGTCTTTACCAATCGAGGCCTGGCCGGGATTGATGGCACCATTGCCTCGGCTTGGGGGGCGGCGCTGGCGCGGCGTCAGCCGATGCGGCTGGTTTTTGGTGACGTATCGTTTTTCCACGACCTGGGTGCCCTGAGTCACGGCCGCACCGAAGAGGTACCAAACTTGCAGGTCATCGTCATAAATAACGGGGGCGGACGGATTTTTGGCGGCCTGGAGCACGGTGCGGCCCCGGCGGATACCTTCACCCGAATGTTCCTAACTCCCCAGGTCGGAGACATTTGCGGGCTGGCTCGGGCGGCGGACTGGCAAGCTGAGTTGCTAGACAATCAGGCAGATCTGGTTTCCGCCCTGACCCAACCGGTCAGGGGGCTGAGCCTGCTGGAGGTCGTCCTGTGAGCCTAACTTTGAACAATCTTGCGGTTGGGGAACTTATTGCAAAAGTGTCGAAATCAGAGGTAGAAACTCTCTCGCCGGTGTCTGAGAACCCAAACCCGGCAAATCCTACCTGGGAACGAGCTTTGACCGCAGGCCTCCGCTAGATTCCCAGGTAATTTTGAAGTCACCGGGTCAAAACCGGTGAGAACTTTATGAGGAGTAAACAGTGAGCGATACGAATAACCCCTGGGCTTCCCCCGAGGAAACGCCCGCGTCAGAAAACCAGGAAAATACCGAGTCCACTCCGGAACATCAAGAAACGCAGATTCCCGCGAATCCCCAGAACTCTAATGAGGCTGCGGCATCGGACAACCCGCAGCCCGCCCAGACGCAGACCCCGAGCCTGAGCGGCCGGATTATCTCAGTAACCCCCGCCGGCCAGGCCAGTGCTGAGCCTGCTGCGGACAGCGATAACGCCGACCAGTCGGGTGGTAGGCCGGTGGCCTACGCTTCTAGTGAAGTGGTGAGCGCGGGGTTCGCCAGTCCTTCTGATGACGGGTTCACAAGTCCGGGTGGTGACGGTTTCACAAGCCCGTCCGGGAGCGTTCCCGCTGAACAGTCCCTGAACAGCTCCACCGGTTCGTTCAGCACCGCCTCAACCAACTCAACTGAGGCCGCCCCAACCCAACCGACTGACCCCGCTTCTGACAACGCGACTGACCCCGCTTCTGCCAACCCGGCAAGCCCGAACCCTTCGGCACAGTACGGAGCCAACGCCTTTTGGGGCACAACTCCGGGCTTTTCCGACCCCCTCGCGAACCCGGCCAACCCGCTATCCGGCGCGGCCAGCCCGAACCAAGGTCAGCCAGTCGGCGCCAACCCCGGCATACCGGGCAACCCCGGTGGTAACCCCGGCGGCAACCCGTTTGCGACTTCCGACCCCTTTGCCGGCACCCGCGGGGCGACGAACCCGCTGCAAAACAGCTTGACCTGGGCGGCGACCCCGGGGGATAAAAAGGAAAAAAGCCGTCCCGGATGGGGAGCCTTGATCGGCGTGGCGGTGGCGGCATCGCTGCTGAGTACCGGCGGTTTGTACGCTCTCGAACAGAGCGGCTTGTTCGGGCATGACGCAGAAACGACCAGTTCGACCCTGTTTAATCCGGAGGACAAGGATGTCGCCACCCCCGAGCCGGTGGCAAATTCCAACTCGCAGACTCCGAATTGGGAGGCCGTGGCCAAAGCGGTCCGCCCCGCCGTGGTGGCGATTTCGGTGGAAACGAACAGCGAATCTGACCAGGGCTCCGGCTCGATTATCGATTCGAAAGGCCATATCCTGACCAATAATCACGTGGTGGCGGGAGCCGCGGATGGCAACGGAATCATCACCGTAGAGCTGTTCGACGGACGCTTGTACAAAGCGAAAATCGTGGGCCGTGACGTGCTGACCGACCTGGCGGTGATAAAAATCGAGAACCCGCCGAAAGACTTGACCGTGGCGCCGTTGGGTAACTCCGACGACCTGAAGGTCGGGGAGTCGGTCGCGGCCATCGGTAACCCGCTGGGGTTGTCGTCTACGGTCACCACGGGTATTGTCTCGGCGCTGGACCGTCCCGTGCGGGTGCAGGCGGTGCAGGGGGGCAGTCCCGATGGTGAAGATGAGAAAGACCCCTTTGGTCTGCGGCGTTACTTTGGTGGCGGCATGATACAGCCTTCCCAGCCTGAAAAAAGCACCGCTCCTACCGAAGTCACCACGAACGCGATTCAGGTGGACGCGGCGGTGAATCCGGGTAACTCCGGCGGTCCCTTGTTTGATTCACGAGGGCGGATAGTAGGTGTGACCTCGTCCATTGCGAGTCTTTCGGGTTCCGGCGGCTCGACCGGAGAGGGCCAGGCGGGCTCTATCGGGCTGGGCTTTGCCATTCCGATTAATCAGGCTTCGATGATTGCTACCCAACTCATTGATCACGGCGAAGCGGTGCACGCGGCGCTCGGCGTCATGGTGGGCCAGGAGGTCGCCACGGTGGACAAAGTGTCCCGTTTGGGTGCGCGGGTGCAGGAAATCAACTCCGGTTCTGCCGCGGATAAAGCCGGTTTGAAACAGGGTGACATCATCACCAAGATTGACGGCAAGCCTGTGAAAGGCTCGTTGTCCCTGGTCGGTTTCGTGCGTCAATATGCCGTGGGTGACACGGTGGAACTGACAGTGGTGCGTGACGGAAAGGAACAGAAGATTCCCGTGACACTCCAGGCGCAATAGTCGGACGCGCGTGTCTAGCTGGCTTGGCCGCTGCCTCCGGGCGGCGGCCAGCCCGGCATTTACGCGGGGGTGTGGCTACTTCAGCTTGTAGCCCCGGTGCAGGGCGACGATACCGCCGGTGAGATCCTTGAGCTGCCTGGAAACAGGCAGCTCAAGTTATTTCTGGAACAGTTCCGCGTGGGTTCCGAGTCGATAGAGCATCAGCACCAGCACATTGCTGCGGACTTCGTAGATCAGCAGCCAGTCCGGTTCGATGTGGCATTCCCTGGTTCCCGCGAAAGTGCCGGACAGGCTGTGGTCGCGGTATCTTTCGGGCAGAGTGTCTCCCTCTGCCAGGACTTGGATAACTTTGAAAAGTTTATCTAAATCCCGGTGCTGCTTTTTTGCGAGCTTCACGTCTTTCTTAAACTGACTCGTAAACCTGACTTCGTACTTCATACTTCCAAAGCGGCCTTTAGCTCATCGAGAGTCGAGTAGCCCTTAACGTTGGGGTCGTCTGCTATCCGCCGACCCTCCCTTATCGCGGCAGCGGTAGCGTCGTTAGGGACATTCAGGCTCAACTTGAAAGGAATTCCCTGTTCGCGAACGGCAGTGCGCAAGAACATATTAACAGCTGTGGTCATGTTGAGACCCAGTTCCGAAAAGACGCGGTCGGCCTGTTCTTTGACCTCTTTGTCAGTCCTGATGTTTAAATTCGTAGTCGTCATGGTGCCCCTCCTTAGTTCGATTTTAGCAGAAAGTTCGTCTATCATAAACACGATGTCATTATAAAAGCCGAGCATGCGATGAAAAAAAGCCACAAGGAACTATTGCGTTTTGGTGATTCTAGGAGATTCCTCCGGGGCGGCGCCTACTTCAGCTTGTAGCCCCGGTGCAGGGCGACGATACCGCCGGTGAGATTCTTGAGCTGCAGGCGCTCGAAACCCGCCGCGCGTAGATGGGCGGCGAACTCGTACTGAGAGGGCCAAGCCAAGATGGATTCCGCCAGGTAGTCGTACGCCACGGCGTCGGTCGAGAACAGCCGGGCAATCGGCGGCATGATCCGGTGCAAAAAGAACCGATAAACAGCTCTAAACGGGGCAAAAGTTGGGCGGGAAAACTCACACACCACCACGTGCCCGCCGGGGCGCACGACCCGGTAAAACTCTCGCAAAGCCCGGTCCGGGTCCGACACGTTGCGCAGCCCAAAACTGATGGTGACGCAGTCAAAAGTGTTGTCGGGAAAGTCCAGGTTCATTGCGTCGCCCTGCTGAAAGTCAATCTCCGGGTGACGCCGGCGCCCCTCGGCAATCATGCCCTCGGAAAAGTCGAGAGCCACGACTTTGGCTCCGGCGCGCACAAACTCAATCGAACTGGCGCCGGTCCCGGCGGCCACATCCAGCACCTTCAAAAATGGCCGCGTCACCACCGCGCGCTTCACGTGGGCGCGCCACACTTTTTCCTGCCCCAGAGAGGCGAGGAAATTCATCAGGTCGTAACGGCCGGCCACGGCATTGAACATGGATTGGACGTCGTGGGGATTCTTGTCGAGGTTCGCGCGCATGGGTTCTATCCTACCGCCAGGTCCGCGGCGGGGTTTTACGTCATGCCCTGCACGAACGACCGATTTCGTTTCGGTTTGGCGCAACATGATTAGGCTGGAATCGGGTCTACCAGCGGTTTTGCACAAGCACGGTGGGGTAATGACGTAGATTTAGGTCTGAAATCGGTCGTTCGTGCATATGTCCTCAGCTGGGGAGAGCAGCCTCTAGAGTGAGGATATTCGTAAACACTTGCGACGTGGCGTCAAACTAAGTGTCAATCGCGCAGAGTCTTGCGCCATTGACACCGTACAAACACGCTTTGAGCGATTTTGCTACATGTAGCAAAAACACTCAAAGCGGAGTTCCGCGGTTGTAGTACCTGAGTTTCGAGGGAGCGGGTCTGGGCAACGCCAAGCTACACTTAAGGCGTATCTGCGCCTCGCTGGTCGGCGCGTACGGTCGTGTCCGCTGGCGAGATTACCGACCGCACACCGAAACCCGAATACCCCAACAGTTAGGAGACATCATGAACTTAGATTCTCGCCCCCTTGCCCCGCACCCTTACGCCGAAGCACTCCCGCAGCTACCGTCCTTTACCCTCACCAGTGAAAACTTGCAGGAGGGAGTGGCTATGCCTCGCGACTTTTCGGGGGAGGGCGCAAACCAATCACCCCAGCTGTCCTGGTCCGGGGCTCCGGCGCAGACTGCCTCTTACGTCCTGAGTTGTTTCGATCCCGATGCCCCCACACCGTCTGGCTACTGGCATTGGACCGTGGTGGATATTCCCCCGTCAGTGACTTCCCTGCCGCTGGGGGCAGGTGCGGACGACGCAACCATTAAAGCCCTAACGGGCGGACGAGCTTTTCACATCCGTAACGACAGCGGGGATTTTGCCTACGACGGTCCTTTCCCGCCGGCGGGGGACCGGGATCACCGCTATGTTTTCGCTGTTCACGCCTTGAGAATCCCCAGCCTGGAGCTGGATCCGGACACCGCGACGAACGCCACGGTACACTTCATGAGCCTGTTCAACGGTTTGGCACGCGCGACCCTGACCGCCACCTATAGCCGCTAGGGCAGCGGTCGCACTGAACCCGCCCATCGGCAAGGCCGCGAGTTCGGGCAATCCCTCCGTCCCGCGGTTCACTCAGCCGACAAGTCCAGACAATCCCGGATTGGCGCCAGTTTTGCCCCGGTTTCCCGCCATTCGGTTTCCGGGTCGGAATCTGCCATGATGCCCGCCCCGACCCAGGCCTCCACGCCGAGGGCATCGAGTTGGGCACACCGCAGCGCCAAAGCCAACTGGCCCCCGCCCTGGGCATCGACCCAGCCGACCGGCCCGGCGTAACGCCCGCGATCCGCTTCAAACCGGGAGATAAACGTCCGCGCAAAATCCCGCGGCAGCCCGCACACCGCCGCCGTGGGGTGAAACTGCGCGACCAGGTGCAAAAGCGTCTTGCCCGCCGGCACCCGCAGGTGCAAATCCGTGGCCAGATGGGTCAGATTCGGCAGCTGTAACAGGTAGGGCCCGCTCGCCTCCAAATCGGGGTCAACGCGACGCAAAGGCTCGGCCACCGAACGCAGCGCCACCTGGTGTTCCGCCAGGTTTTTCGCCGAATGAGCCAAATCCACGTCTTCGCCAGGTGTCGCCGTGCCCGCCAAAACCCGCGAATGTGCCCGTCTGTCGGCAGCCTCCAGCAGCATCTCCGGCGTGGCTCCGACCAGCCCCCCGACATTGAAAATCCAGCAAGTCGGGTAGCGTTCGCGCAGGCGGGAGGCCAAAGCCCCGCCAGCTGCCCGCGCCCGCTCCGCGCCAGCCTCCCCGGCGAACTCGAATCGTGCCGGGCGAGCCATCACGATTTTTTCCGCTTTGTCCTCGCGGATAGCGCGCACGGCGGCGGCAACGTTTTCCTGGTAAGACGTTTTTCCCACTACGGCGGAAGGTCGCGTCTGCAGGGCATCTTGGCGCTGTCGGTGGGGAAAGTTTTTAATCCAAGCCATGGCGGCCCGATACAATCTGGCCGCTCGAGGCTCATCGGGACTCGCGGCTTGATAAGCCACGGTAATCCACGCCCCTTGGGCATCGCTGCCCACCAGGAATGACGGCAGGACAAAAACCGAGGCAGCCGCGCTATTAAAACCAAAGGACGCGAAAGCCACCGGACCCGTGCCGCGTCGCTGCACCGCATCAAACACCTGGGCGTGGCGTCCTACCAGGTACCACGCCGCGCCAGCCCGATCCAGGTCCGAGCCGTCCTCCCAATGCCAGGCTGGCGTAAAGTCCTGACCGGGAAAATCCCCCAAACCCGGCGCTGCCAACGTGAGGGGGGCGCCTTGTGCAGGGGGAGAAGCAAAGAAAAATCCGTCCGTGAGGAATGCCGCGGCCTCCATCGAGACCAGCTCCGGGGACAAATCGCGGTCAAGAGCGCGAGTGTGGACGAATAGCACTCATCCATCCTAGATTCCCCCGCCCAGCGCCCAAAACCGGCAGGGCGGCGCGTGGGTGGTCTCCTGACGCGGCACTACGCACGAGGGCGCAAAATTTCCCGCCGGGCGCCCTCTCTCAACAGGGACCCAAGTCCCAATAAGAAAACTCTTTTTTTCCTAAATCGAATCCGCGCTACGGGCCGCAGGCTGCCCAAAACCCGGAGAAGCTCGGTGATAATCCAGCATTTCGTTCAAAATTTACTGAGCTAGGGGAAAAACTTGTAGGGTGGAGCTGGCAACTCGCCTGGGAAGATTTTGCTGGTTACGGTGCCGGCAGGCAGCTCGGGTGTTTCAAAGATGGAGAAGCTATGAACGTTTACGTAGCGCTGCTGATAATGCTGTTAGTAGCCGGGTTGGTGGCCTTAGCAGGGGTTTTAGCCGGTTATCTGTTCGGCCCTACGAAGCCAAACCGCGTTAAGAATGCCAACTATGAATGTGGCTGTGACCCCACTGCGAATCGCGGAAACCAGGCGCGTTTCCCGGTTAAGTACTACCTAACCGCCATGATGTTTATCATTTTCGACATCGAGGTGGTTTTTCTATACCCCTGGGCGATTTCCTTTTTCCAGCAAGGAAAGTTCGGCATGTTCGTCATGATGACTTTCGTGGAATTGCTGGCAGTTCCCTTTATCTATGTGTGGGCCCGTCGCGGCTTTGACTGGAACTAAACCGTTCCAAGTATTTTGGAGGAAACCATAAAATGTTGGATCAAGATTCTGACGGCTTGGCAGCGTTGCCGGAAAAGCTCACTGATTTTGCGCGCTCCCTCTCGATTTGGCCCGTCACGATGGGTTTGGCGTGTTGCGCTATTGAGATGATGGCGACCGCGGCTTCGCGTTTCGATATTGCCCGTTTCGGTTCGGAGGTGTTCCGTTCCTCCCCGCGTCACGCTGACGTGATGCTGGTTTCGGGTCGGGTCTCGCACAAGATGGCCACCATCATGCGCAACGTTTATGACGAGATGGCCGACCCGAAGTGGGTCATTTCCATGGGGGCTTGCGCTTCATCCGGCGGCGTGTTCAATAACTACGCCATTGTCCAGGGCTGCGACCACGTGGTGCCGGTAGACATCTACCTTCCGGGCTGCCCGCCGCGTCCGGAAATGTTGCTGGGGGCGTTGCTGAGCTTGCGTGACCACATCAAGGTCGATCCTTTGGGTAAGAATCGTGAGGAAGCCATCCGCAAGGCGGAAGCCGCGGCGCTGCAGGCGGCCTCGTTGAACGACATGAAGGGACTGATGGCGTGAGCGAAGAAACTCAAGATTTGCAAGCCGCTCCGGAGGGTGAACTGGAGCCGAAGCTGCCCCAGTACGCCAATCCTCGCGGCGAATCCCTGGGGGTGCGTGACAATCCGTTCGGGGTTCACGGCACCGGCGACACTTCCGGTTACGGCCAGTTGCATCGGGAAGTTATGATGCCCGGGCAGTCCCCGAAGCCTTACGGGGGCTGGTTCGATGACTGCGTCGATTACCTGGAGGAAGATTTGCGTGAGGCCGGGGTGGATCCTCTCACTGCCATAGACCGGGTCGTCGTTTCCCACGGCGAGTTGACGATTCACGTCGCCCGCGAACACCTGGTGACGGTTGCAAAAGCGTTGCGTGACGACCAGGACTTGCGCTTTGAGCTGTGCATGGGCGTGTCTGGGGTACATTACCCGCACGACGCCGGACGGGAACTGCACGCCGTGTACCACTTCATCAGCGTGACCCACAATCACAACCTGCGCATCGAGACTGCGGCCCCCGAGTCAGACCCGAAAATCCCCTCTATCGTGGATATTTACCCCGGAAACAACTGGCACGAGCGGGAAGCCTTCGACATGATGGGCATCATCTTTACCGGCCACCCGGCCTTGACCCGGTCCCTGCTTCCCGATGATTGGGTCGGACACCCGCAGCGTAAGGACTACCCGCTGGGCGGGATTCCAGTGCAATTTAAGGGCGGCACCGTCCCGCCGGCTGACACGCGGAGGAGCTACAGTTGAGTACCGAAACTATGAACCCAGAGGCAAAAACACAAAATGTTCATGCCGCGGCGGGAGCTGGCGACTACGTGCCGGGAATGCCGGAGTTTTCCGTTCAGGACGGCGACTGGGCCGCGATGACTGCGGACCTCGAGTCGGCTCACAATGACCGGATTGCTGTCAACTTGGGCCCGGTGCACCCCTCCACCCACGGCGTGCTGCGCGTCATCGTGGAGCTGGAAGGCGAAACCATTAAGGATTGCCGTTTGGGTACTGGCTACCTGCACACCGGTATTGAAAAATCCATGGAATACCGCACTTACAACCAGGGCGTGGCCTACTGTACCCGCATGGACTACGTGGCGCCGTTCTTTTCGGAAGTCGCCTGGTGCTTGGCCGTTGAAAAAGCTCTGGGGGTAACGGACCAGGTGCCTCGGCGGGCCAACGAAATCCGGGTGCTGTTGATGGAGCTGAACCGGATTGCTTCGCACCTGGTCGCCATCGGTACCGGCGCGAACGAACTGGGCGCAACGACCATGCTGACCACCGGCTTCCGGGGTCGTGAAGAAATCCTGCGGATTTTTGAACACATCACCGGCCTGCGCATGAACAACACCTATATGCGACCCGGCGGCGTATCCAATGACCTGCTGGACGACACGGTCGACATGATTCGTGAAAAGCTCCCGCTGGTCAAACGCGACATCGGCGAAATGCAGGACTTGATTATGGCCAACCCCATCTTTATTGGCCGTATGAAGAACGTGGGGTGGTTGCCGCTGTCCACCATGATGGCACTGTCCCTGACTGGTCCGTGTCTGCGGGCGGGCGGTTTGCCTCTGGACATGCGCAAGCTGCAGCCCTACTGCGGGTATGAGACTTACACTTTCGATGTTCCCACCCGCGACCATTCCGACTGCTACACGCGTACCGAGGTGCGTTTCGCGGAAATGTACCAGTCCCTGCGCATTGTGTACCAGGTGCTGGATCGCTTGGAGCAAAGCGAGGGTGAGCCGGTCATGATTGCCGACCCGAAGTTCGCTTATCCATCTAAGCTGACCATCGGCGCAGACGGCCAAGGCCAAGACCCGGAACACGTCTCGCATATTCTGGGGCATTCGATGGAGGAACTCATCCACCACTTCAAGCTGGTGACCGAAGGGTTCAGAATCCCGCCCGGTCAGGTGTACACCCAGATTGAACACGCCAAGGGCATCCAGGGCGTGCACCTGGTGACCGATGGCGGTACCCGCCCTTACCGCGCGCACTTCCGCGACCCCTCTTATGCAAACCTGCAATCTGCCTCCATGATGTGCGAGGGTGGCTTGATTTCTGACTTGGTGGTGTCAATCGGTTCGATTGACCCGGTGTTTGGAGGTGTGGATCGATGAAACCGTATCCTGAGGACGTCAAAGCGCGTCTGGTTCGCGAAGGCCGAGAGATTATTGCTCGCTACCCCGAGGGGCATTCGCGTTCGGCGCTGCTGCCGTTGCTGCACCTGGTGCAGTCCGAGGACGGCTTCGTGTCCGCCAACGGTATCGAGCTGTGCTCCGAACTGTTGGGGATTAGCCCCGCGGAAGTTTCGGCGGTCGCCACGTTCTATACCCAGTACAAGCGCCGTCCCAACGGGGAATACAACGTGGGGGTGTGTACCACTTCGCTGTGCGCCGTCATGGGTGGCGACGAGATTTGGGAAACCGTGTGCGACCACTTGGGCATCGGCAACGGGGAAACGACCGCGGACGGGAAAGTTACCCTGGAAGCGATTGAATGTAACGCCGCCTGCGACTTTGCCCCCGTCGTCATGGTGAACTGGGAATTCTTTGATAACCAAACCCCGCAATCGGCCGTGAAACTGGTCGATGACTTGCGTGCGGGCAATCCAGTGAAACCGACCCGCGGCCCGAATCACGTCCCGACCTTTAAGGAAAACGAGCACCTCTTGGCTGGTTTCGAGGACGGACTGGCCGATGAGGGCGAATCCGCCGGGGTTCCCACCCTGCTGGGCAAGCGCATCGCTGCGGAAAAAGGTTGGGGAATTCCCAGCGACCCGGGCTGGTCAGCTCCCGAAGCGAAGGAAGGTGAATAGTCATGAGTGAACTGAACCTGACTGACATTCCTGGTGGCGAGGTGCCGCTGACCCCGATTTTGTCGGATATGTGGGGCGTGGACCGGTCTTGGACCCTGGAAGCCTACCGGGCTCGCGGGGGCTACAAGGGTCTGGAAAAGGCCAACTCGATGGATCCCGCTGATGTGTTGGCTGCGGTCAAGAACTCGGGGTTGCGCGGTCGTGGTGGCGCGGGCTTCCCCGCGGGTTTGAAGTGGTCGTTCCTGCCTCCCGATGACGGTTTGCCGCGCTACCTGACGGTGAACGCTGACGAGTCTGAGCCGGGGACCTGCAAGGATATTCCGCAAATCATGGCGAACCCGCACGCCCTCATCGAGGGAATGGCGATTTGTTCCCGGGCGATTCGCTGCGAACACGCTTTCGTGTATCTGCGCGGAGAAGTGACCCACCCGCTGCGCCGACTGCTGGCCGCTATCCGGGAAGCAACCGAGGCGGGACTGCTGGGCGACCTCAAGATTACCGCCCACTCCGGGGCAGGAGCCTACATCTGCGGTGAGGAAACCGCCCTGCTGGATTCGTTGGAGGGCCGGCGCGGACACCCGCGGTTGAAGCCGCCGTTCCCGGCCGCCCAGGGGCTGTATGCTCGTCCCACCGTCATCAACAATGTCGAGACGATTTCCCAGGTCGCCGGCATCTTTAAGTACTCGGATAACTGGTACGCCTCGATGGGTACGGAAAAGTCCAAGGGGCACGGTATCTTTTCGATTTCCGGCCACGTGGCCCACCCCGGCCAGTTCGAGGCGCCCTTCGGCATTACGATGCGGCAACTCTTGGGATACTGCGGCGGAATGCGCTCCGGTCATGACCTGAAGTTTTGGGCGGTAGGGGGTTCCTCGGCGCCTATCTTTACGCCCGAAGAACTCGATGTTCCCCTGACTTATGAGGAAGTCGCCACCGCCGGTTCGATGCTGGCTACCCGCGCTATTCAAGTGTTTGATGAAACGACTTCGGTCGTGCGCGTCATGACCCGCTGGGTGGACTTTTATCAGCATGAATCTTGCGGCAAATGCACCCCGTGCCGGGAAGGCACCTACTGGATGAAGCAAATCATGCACCGCCTCGAAGCCGGTAAAGGCGAGGTTGGTGACGTGGACAAGTTGCTGTCGATTACTTCCGAGATTGGCGGGCGGTGCTTCTGCGCGCTGGGCGACGCAGCCATCACCCCGGTGAAGTCCGGCATTGAACGTTTCCGTGACGAGTTTGAAAAAGGCTACACAACCCCGGCTTGGGAGTTGTTCCCCTACGAACGCAGCGTGTACTACCACGAGGCATCGGGCGAGGCAGGTAAATAAATGAGCGACGAAGTGCAAATGGTCAATATTAAAGTTGACGGTAAGCCCCTGGAAGTGCCCAAAGGCACCCTGGCGATTCGGGCTTGCGAGATGGCCGGAGTGTACGTGCCGCGTTTTTGCGACCACCCGTTGCTGAAGCCGGTAGCGGCGTGCCGCGCGTGCCTGGTAGAGGTAGCCATGCCCAACCGGCAGGGCGAGGTCGCCAAGATGCCCAAACCGATGCCGGCCTGTTCGACCACCTGTTCGGATCGGATGGAGATTTACACCCAGTTCACCTCCGAGGTCGCGGCCAAAGCCCAAAACGGTATCCTCGAGTTCCTGCTGGTCAATCACCCGCTGGACTGCCCGGTTTGCGACAAGGGCGGCGAATGCCCCCTGCAAAACCAGACGTTCATGGAGGGCAACCCGACCTCGCGCTTCACCGATAAAAAGCGTGTCTGGCCCAAGCCGGTGCGCCTGACTTCCGAGATTCTGCTGGACCGGGACCGTTGCGTGCTGTGCCAGCGCTGCGTGCGTTTCGGTAAAGAAATCGCCGGTGACGCCTTCATCGACCTACAAGGGCGGGGCGGCGGTTCCTCTCCATGCGATCACCACTTCTTTATGGGTGAAAACATTGGTTCCTTTGACACGCAGGTGTTGGGGATTTATGACGAAGAGGCGAACCCGGACGGCGCTACCGTCACGGCTTGTGAATCGATGACCGGCCCGAGTGGGGAGCCCGGCATTATCGGTTCGATGCATTCGGGTAACCCGGACGTGGCGCACCGCGACGTGTCCGGTCGACGTTTCGCCTCGTACTTCTCCGGTAACGTCACGCAGATTTGTCCGGTCGGCGCGCTTACGAACGCCTCCTACCGTTTCCGGGCGCGTCCCCACGACCTCATCTCGACCCCCTCGATTACTGACCAGGACGCTAGTGGGGCGGAAATCCGCGTCGATGCGCGCCGTGGGGTCGTGTTGCGCCAGCTGGCGGGGGACAATCCCGAGGTCAATGAGGAATGGATTTCTGACAAGGACCGTTACGCTTTCGCGTGGCAGTCCTCCACGGACCGTTTGACCCGCCCGATGGTGCGTAACGACGCGGGCGAGTTGGAGGAAACCGACTGGGGTACCGCCCTTTCCCGGGCCGCCGCCTATGTTAAAGAATCTGCCCAAAACTCGGAGGTCACGTTCTTCCCCGGCGAACACCTGACCCTCGAGGACTACTACGCTTGGGGCAAGTTTGCTCACGTGGTAGGCAAGTCGAACATCGTGGATGCGCGCTCGCGGGACTTCCGCATGGACGAAGTGAACTTCATCAAACTGCGGGTCGCGGGGCGTCCTCTGGAAGTGACCTACCAAGACGTTGAGAAAGCACCGTTTGTGTTCCTGGTCGACCTGGAACCGGAGGACGAATGCGCCACCTTGTTCCTGCGGCTGCGCAAAGCTACGCAAAACCACGGCACGAAGGTCGCCACCCTCGCCTCATTCCTCAGTGATGGCGCGCGCAAACTCGGCGCTACCCTGGTGCAAAACCAGCCGGGGGAGCAACTCCAAATCCTGCAAGACATCATCGATGGTAAGGGCGAGTTTGCTTGGGTGAAAGAATCCCTGAGCCAGCCCGGATCGCTGGTGCTGATGGGGGAGCGCGCCAGCTTGGTCGTTGACGAGCTGGAATATGCCGCGCGCCTGGCCGACGCCACCAACGCCGCTTGGGCGTGGATACCGCGGCGCGCCGGTTCGCGTGCCGCTATTGAGGCGGGCTGCTTCCCCGGTCTGCTGCCGCGCGGTCGCCTGGTGACCGACCCGGCGGCGCGCGCCGACATCGATGCGGCTTGGGGCCTAAAGGAGCCGCTGCACGAGAATCTGCCGCTGTGTTTCCGGTGCATGTTGACCCCCGAGGCTTGGGAACAGTTCCTGCCCGGCACCACCATGGTGATGGGCGGGGTGGACCTGCGCGACCTGGAGGACCCGGACGGCACGCGGGAAGTCCTCAAAGGCGTGAAGCACGTTATCCAGCTGGAGGTGCGCAAGACCGAGATTACCCAGTACGCCGATGTCGTCCTGCCAGTGGCTCCGCCGCACGAAAAGAGCGGTACTTTCATCAACTGGGAAGGCCGGCTGCGTCCCTTCGGTCAGGCTTTGGCCTCGCACGCGCTGCCGGACTGGAAGGTCATGAACCTGCTGGGCCGGGCCGCGGGCTACGACCTGGGACTGGATTCGCTGGCCGCGATTTGGCACGAGTACGAAGAGCTGGGTCCCTGGCAAGGCATTCGTTTGGGGGCGCCTTTCCGTGAGGATCCTCCCATTGTTCCCCCCGAGGCCGGCCAGGCCCTGGTCATCACCTGGAAGCCGCTGCTGGACGCGGGGCGCTGCCAGGACGGCGAACCGTACTTGGCGGGGACTGCTAAAGTCCCGGTGGTGCGCATGAGCGCGGAAACCGCCCGGGAAAACGGTATTACCGACTTTGCCAAGATTACGGGACCGAAAGGCGCCTTGACCCTGCCGGTGGTGCTCACTGACCTGCCGGAGCGGGTCGTGTGGATGCCGGAATGTTCCCCCGGATCCCTGGTTCACGAAACCTTAGGTTCGGCTTACGGCCAGCTTGTTAGCTTGAAAGCAGCGGAGGCGTAACCATCATGTACACATTGATTCCTATCCTGACCGTTATGGGAGCTGACCTTTGGCCCGCCGTGGCAGCGGCTCCGAAAGGGGCTGACTTCAGCCAGGAAACCTGGTGGATTTCCCTCATCAAAGCCCTGATTATCATCGTGACGCTGATTCTCTACGTGCTGTTGGCACTGTGGGTGGAGCGACGCGGATTGGGCCGTATCCAAACCCGTCCCGGTCCGAATGTGCGCGGCCCGCTCGGTTTGCTCCAAGCCGTTGCGGACGCCGGCAAGATGGTGTTCAAAGAAAACTTCCGTCTCAAAGGCGCCGACACCCTGATTTACCTGGTTTCCCCGATTCTGGTGGCATTCACGGCTTTCGCCATCTTCGCGCTGATTCCCTTCGGGCCCAACGTGACGATTGGCGGAATCTCCACCCCGCTGCAGTTGTTTGATTCCGGGGTCGCCACGCTAATCGTGCTGGCGATTTCCTCCATCGGGATTTACGGGATTGTTCTGGGTGGCTGGTCGGCGAACTCTCCGTTCCCGCTGCTCGGTTCCGTGCGTTCCACGGCTCAAGTTATCTCCTATGAGCTGGCGATGGGCACCGCCTTGGTCAGCGTGTTCATCATGGCTGGTTCCATGTCCACCTCCGAAATCGTGGAGGCGCAAAAGGATCCGAGCTGGCTGCTGGGACTGTTGCCCGCCTTCATCGTCTATCTCATTGCTTCTTTCGGGGAAACGAACCGTCTGCCGTTCGACTTGACGGAATGCGAAAGCGAACTGGTGGCTGGGCATCAAACCGAATACTCGGGAATGAACTTCGCCTGGTACTACCTGGCGGAATACATCAACATCTTTAATGTTTCCGCCGTGGCGGTAACCATGTTCCTGGGCGGCTACAAAGCGCCGTGGCCGTGGGACTTCATGAACCCCGTCACCGGGTCGCCGTGGTGGGGAATTCTGTGGTTCACCCTCAAGGTGTGGTTCCTGTTCTGGATTTTCGTGTGGGTTCGCGGCACCCAGGTGCGCTTCCGCTACGACCAGTTCATGAACCTGGGCTGGAAGGTCCTGATTCCCGTCGGTTTCGTGTGGATGATAGCGGTGGCTTGGATTAAGGCGCTGCCCGTGTTCTTCGGCTTCAACTCGCAACAAATCATGATTGCGGTAGCGGGGGTCTGTGTGGTGCTGCTGGTCATCGTGATGTTGATTCCCGTCAAGAAAGCGAAACCGGTTGCGGACAAACCCTTCGACCCGATGGCGGACGGATTCCCGGTCCCGCCCCTCCCGGGACAAGAGCTGCCCCCCAGTCCGCGTTCTGGACTCTTGAAAGTAACTCCCAACATCCCGGCTGAAACGGCCATCACGGGCGGAAAGGAAGAAAAGTGAGCGAGCAAACTTCTGACAACAACTTGGTCGCCTCCCCTGACGAACCGGACCGCGCCGCCTCGTCAACCGGTCCTGCCCCCGCCGCGGACGCGGATCCCCAGCTGTGGCAACGGAAGAAAAAAGGCCCCATCGCGGAGTCGCTGAAAGCGGTCGCCGGTTTCGGAGTCACGTTCCGCAACTTCTTCCGCCCCTACGTCACTGAACAGTATCCGTTCGAAAAGGTGCCGACTCAGCCGCGCTACCACGGACGTCACCAGCTGAACCGCTACCCGGACGGCTTGGAAAAGTGTGTGGGCTGCGAACTGTGCGCCTGGGCTTGCCCGGCCGACGCCATCTATGTGGAGGCCGCCTCGAACACCCCGGAGGAACAATACAGCGCCGGGGAACGTTACGGGCGGGTCTACCAAATCAACTATCTGCGCTGCATCTTTTGCGGGATGTGCATCGAAGCCTGCCCGACGCGGGCTCTCACGATGTCCAACGATTACGAGATTTGGGACGACAACCGCGAGGATTTGATTTTTGAAAAGGACCGCCTGTTGGTTCCTTTGAATGCCGGAATGCTCGACACGCCGCACCCGATGGCGTCAGGCACTTCTGACATGGATTACTACAACGGAAGCGTCACCGGCGCGACCCCCGACCAGATTGACTGGGTCGCGAGTCGCCGTCCGCACGATGCCTCCTTGGCCAGCGCCGGGAAACCGGCACAGGAGGTGAAAGCATGAGCCACTTGCTGCAAGCGGCCGCGGCCTTACCCGAGATGGGCACCGGTCAGGCAATCTTCGTAGCGGTGTGTTCCGCCCTGGCGTTGATTGCGGCTTTGGGTGTCGCGCTGTCGAATCGGGCTGTTCACGCCGCGGTCTACATGGTCGCCATGATGGTGTGCGTGGCCGGCATCTACTTTTCGGTCGGTGCCGAGTTCCTGGGCGCGGTTCAGATTGTGGTTTACACCGGCGCCATCATGATGATGTTCCTGTTCGTCATCATGTTGGTGGGGGTACAAGCCGTGGACTCGCCGCGAGACTCCAAAGTCGTGACCGTGGCGGTGGCGGTGCTATTGGTCGTCGCTTTCGGGATTATGGCGATAGTGGCCGCCGCAAACACCACGGTGAATGGGGCTCCGGCGCAACCCAGCGGGGATCCGAATCCGGTCCGGCTGGCCTCCGAAGTCATCAACACTTACTATGCTCCGCTGGAAATGGTCGCGACCCTGCTGATTGTGGCCGCCCTCGGGGCGATGAGCCTGACCCACTCCGAGGCGCTGCTGCCGCGCGTGACCCAGTCTTTCCTGGTGAAACAGCGGATGAAAGCGTACCGGGAGACCGGTCATGTCTTGGGTCAGACCGTGCCGCCGGGTGTTTACGCCGAAACCAATGCTTTGGATGTGCCGGCTATCAGCGGCGAAACCCTGCGTCCGGTGCCGGAATCCGTGCCGCGCGTGGTGCGGGTTCGCGGCGAAGAACGCTCGCTTGGGGAAGCCTCGCCGTGGGCTGCTCGCGCGTTGGCGGCCGAAGCCAGTGGCGACGTGAGCTTGCACGGTGCGAAATCATCCGCGCTGGTCGCACGTTCCGGCGCGGCAGGAATGCCCGGAACGGGCGCGCCCGAGACCCTGCCAGACCAGGCAGAACCGCTTGACAACACTATTGCGGGCCACACCGAACCCGGTGCAGCCACGAAAGAAGGAGAAAACGCATGAACGTGATGTTCCTGGTATTCGTGGCCCTGGGCCTCTTTGCCGTGGGCGCCCTGACCGTGCTGCTCCACCGTTCCGCAGTCATCGCCCTGATGGGCGTGGAAATCATGCTGAACTCGTGCAATATCGCGCTGGTGGCTCTGGGAGAAGCCAACGCCAACATGACCGGCCAGGTCTTGGCGTTCTTTGTGATGACCGTGGCGGCGGCGGAAGTCGTGGTCGGCTTGGCCCTGATTGTGTCGCTGTTCCGCTCCCGGCGCACCACCTCCCTCGACGACTTCAACCTGTTGAACGGTTAAGGGGGAAAGGAAAACATGCTGCAAACTTTCAATCTTGTCAACGGGCTGGCTAGCGGCGCGATTCTGGAATTCGGGGCCGCCACCGGCATGGCTCAATACGCCTGGCTGATGATTGCCATTCCTTTCGTCAGTTCCATGTTCCTGCTCATCGCGGGGCGCCGCGTGGATTCCTGGGGACACTACCTGGGGATGCTGGCGCCGTGGGCTTCTTTCGTCATTGGTGTGGTCATTCTGGCAGAGATGCTGGGACGCTCCCCTGAAAACCGGGCGCAAACCCTGACGGTGTGGAACTGGCTGCCCGGTTCGGAAGTGAACGTGAACTTTGGTCTGCTGCTGGACCCGCTGTCCATCTCGTTTGTGATGCTGGTGACGTTTGTCGGCGGCCTCATTCACATCTATTCGGTGGGATACATGGCGGCTGACCCCGACCGACGCCGTTTCTTTGCCTACCTGAATTTCTTTGTGGCCTCCATGCTGACCCTGGTGTTGGGCAGTTCCTACCTGGTGACTTTCGTCGGTTGGGAAGGCGTCGGTTTGGCGTCCTACCTGCTGATTGGTTTCTGGAACCAGGTTCACAACAATGCCCTGGCCGCCAACAAGGCTTTCATCATGAACCGCGTGGGTGACCTGGGGCTGCTGCTGGCGATGATGTCGATGTTCGCTGTGGTTGGCTCTGTGGACTTTGCGGTTGTGCTGGGCGTTACGTTGCGGCCGGGTTGGGCTACGGCGATTGGCCTGTTCCTGTTGTTGGCGGCCTGCGGTAAATCCGCCCAGTTCCCCCTCCAAGCCTGGCTCGGTGACGCTATGGCCGGTCCGACCCCGGTGTCCGCGCTGATTCACGCCGCCACGATGGTGACCGCGGGCGTGTACCTGATGGTCCGTTCCGGTGCTATCTATACGCAAACCCCGGTCGCGTCCCTGGTCGTGGCCATTGTTGGGGCAATCACCCTGCTGTTCGGGGCCATCGTCGGCTGCGCGAAAGACGATATGAAGAAGGTCCTGGCGGCCTCTACCATGAGTCAAATCGGTTACATGATGTTGGGTGCGGGCTTGGGCCCGGTCGGCTGGGCATTTGCCATCTTCCACTTGATTACCCATGGGTTCTTTAAAGCCCAGCTGTTCCTGTCTGCCGGTGCGGTCATGCACGCGATGGGCGAACAGGTCAACATTCGCCGTTTCGGCGGGCTGTTCAAAGTCATGAAGATTACCTGGTTCGCGTTCTTCATCGGCTGGCTGGCCATCCTGGGAATCCCGCCATTCTCCGGGTTCTTCTCCAAGGACAAAATCATCGAGGCGGCTTTCCTGCCCAACCCGAACTTCGGAACTTGGTATCCCTGGGTGTTCGGTCTCATCGCCCTGTTCGGCGCCGGTATCACCGCGTTCTATATGTCCCGCCTGTTCTTCCTCATCTTCCACGGGGAGGCCCGGTGGACCACCGAAGCGGAAGGCGCCCCGGTCCATCCGCACGAGGCCGGTCCGTGGATGACCATTCCGCTCCTGGTGCTGTCCGTGTTCTCCATTGCGCTCGGTGGCCTGCTCTCGGTAGGTAACCTGTTCGTGACGTGGCTGAACCCCATCGTGAATATCGGTACTCGCGGCCAGATGGTCGAACCCGGCGAACCGGTCATGCCCGAAGCCCTGCTGATTGGGTTAACCCTGGCGGTAGTCATCATCGGGGTGCTCACCGCGTGGGCGCTGTTCATGAAACGTCCGGTCGAAAAGGCCGTGCCCGAAGCCAACGCCTTTATCATGGCGGCCCGCGAGGACCTCTACCAAGACGTTGTCAACGAAAAGGTCGCGATTATCCCCACGCTGGCGCTGTCCTCCGGGGTGGCGGTGGCAGACCGGGTGGTCATCGACGGCATCGTGGAAGGCACCGGTCGGCTCTCACTCTGGCTCGGTAAGGTCGGGGCGCTGGCTCACTCCGGCTCCCCGCGCCGCTACGCTGGCTGGACCCTGTTCGGCACAGTTTTGGCTCTTGTCCTGGTATTGGCGACAAGGCTGTGAGGTAAACAAAGGATGAACATGGTTTTGACTCAAACAACTATTCCGACAACGGCTGGTTTCCCGTGGTTGTCCTTGCTGGTGTGTATCCCGATGGGGTTCGCTCTGGCAATCTGGCTCATCCCCTGGCTGCGTTCCATCGGCCGGGAAGTTTCCCTCGCCGTGTCTAGTGCGGTCCTGGCAGGCGTGCTGGTGGCCCTGTTTACCAGCTATGACTTCGCCCCGGAAACGCCGGGAGCTTTCCAACTGGGCGAATCCTACTCGTGGATGCCCGCGATTGGCCTGTCTTGGGCGCTGGGCGTCAACGGGCTGGGCATGGTGATGATTATCCTCGCCACCGCCCTGACCCCCCTGGTTATTTTGGCTTCCTGGCGGGATGACACCGACCCGAAAGTGGCAGCTGGCTACGCCGCCCTCATCCTGGCTTTGGAATCCTTCATGGTGCTGCTGTTCGCCGCCCGTGACCTGCTGCTGTTCTATATCGCTTTTGAGGGGATGCTGATTCCGCTGTACTTCCTGGTGGGCCGTTACGGCAACGGTGATGCACAAGTGCGCCGCCACGCCGCTATCAAGTTCGTGCTGTATTCCCTGGCGGGCGGTTTGGTCATGCTGTTTGGCGTCATCGGCGTGTACGTGTATTCCGGCGGTGGCGACCGGGCTTTCCACATGGATTATCTGACCTCCGGGAACTTCCACCCCGGGGCAGCCGAGATGTGGATCATGACGACTTTCCTCATTGCTTTCGCAATCAAGGCTCCGATGGTGCCGGTACACACCTGGCTGCCTTCTACCGCGGCGGTCGCCCGCGGCGGCACCTCCGTGCTGCTGGTGGGCGTACTGGACAAGGTCGGTACCTGGGGCATGATTATGTTCTGCTGGCAGCTGTTCCCCGCAGCCTCCGCCAAAGTTGCGCCCGTTATCGTGGTTTTGGCAATCATCTCGATTCTGTGGGGGGCGTTGGCGGCAATTTCGCAAAAGGACCTGCTGCGTTTGGTGTCTTTCACTTCCGTGAGCCACTTCGGGTTCATGGTGTTGGCGCTGTACATTGGCTCTCAGACCGCGATTGAGGGCGCCATGCTCTACATGGTCGCCCACGGGGTGTCTATAGCCGGTTTGTTCCTGTTGAGCGGCTGGCTGACTACGCGAGGCGGTACCCAAGAAATCGCGGCCTACCGCGGTTTCCAGCGGGTTACCCCGACTTTGGCAGGCCTGTTCCTGGTGTCGGGCTTGGCGGCTATCGCCCTGCCTGGCCTGTCCGGTTTCCTGCCCGAATACTTGATTCTGGTCGGCACGTTTAAGATGAACATCGCGGCGGCGATTGTGTCTATCCTCGGGGTAGTGCTGGCTTCGGTTTACCTACTGGTGCCTTACCTGAATGTGTTTACCGGGCCGATTGACGGCGAGGTTCGCGAGGCTGACGATTTGAACTGGCGGGAAAAACTCATCATGGTTCCCTTGGTTTTAGCGATGTTTGGTTTAGGTGTTCTGCCCGGACCGACCTTGGACCTGATCAAGCCTGATGCTGCTCTCATGTATCAAGCGGTGTCTAATAGCGGGTTGGTGTCTGCCTCAGCTGTCTTGGCAACGAGCGAAGGAGGCGCCCAATGAACGCGATTCTTCCGGTGATTGTGAAAACCTTGGAGGTTAGCCCCGTGGTGGAATGGGATGCGCTAAGCCCCCTGCTAGTCCTGCTGGGCGCCGCCGTGTTAGCGACCCTAATCGAGGCCTTCCCCTGGCCCGGCTTCCGTAAAGGCGTCAACGCCTTCCTCACTATCGCCAGCATCATTACAGCGATTATCCTGGTGGCATGGCGTTTCTCCGTGGTCGGTCAGCAGGGGGCGCGGCAAATCGCGGCGGGAACCCTGTTTGAGGATCAGCTCTCGCTGGGATTCCAGCTGGTTTTGCTGGTCGTAGGGCTGTTGGCGGCCATTGTCGTCATTGACCGCTCCACCCCGAACGACGGCTCGTTTACTCCCCAGGCGGCCGACACCCCCGGCTCTTCCCAGGAAAACTACGCGATTAAGATTCGCTACCAGCGCACGGAAATGTACGCCTTGTTCCTCTACTCGCTGGGCGGCATGATGGCTTTCATCAGCTCGGGGAACCTGTTGACCCTGTTCGTGGCGCTGGAGTTGATGAGCTTGCCGCTCTACATCATGAGCGCGATGGGTCGGCGTCGCCGCCTGCTGAGCCAAGAAGCCGGTCTGAAGTACTTTATCCTCGGCGCTTTCGCTTCGGCATTTTTCCTGATGGGTATCACCATGCTCTACGGCTACACCGGAACTTTGAGCATGGTTGAGATGTCCAACGCGGTGTCCTTGAACTCGGGCTTGGACTGGATGCTCCTGACAGGCGGAGCCATGCTGCTGGTGGGCCTGTTCTTTAAGGTTTCCGCCGTGCCGTTCCACGCCTGGGCTCCTGACGTTTACCAAGGGGCGCCCTCGCCGATTTCCGGCTTCATGGCGGCTGGGGTGAAAGTCGCTGCTTTCGGCGCCCTGCTGCACCTGTACAGTTTCCTCTACACGCAGCTGAGTTGGGACTTCGTGGTCCTCATGTGGATGGTCATCATCGCGACCATCGTGGTGGGCACGTTCCTGGGCATCGTCCAAACTGACGTGAAGCGAATGTTGGCATACTCCTCGATTGCCCACGTGGGCTTCATCATGATTGCCCTGTTCGGGACTACGGGGAGCGCTTTCACTTCCATAGTCTTTTACGTCTTGGCTTACGGCGTCGCGACCATCGGCGCTTTCGCGGTTGTCTCGATTGTGCGTGATGAGGACGCAGAAGGCACGGTGCGCGGGGAGGCTTCGGCGCTGAGTTCTTGGGACGGTCTGGGGCGTAAGCATCCGGCCATGGCCGCCGCGATGGCTATCTTCCTGCTGAGCTTCGCGGGTATCCCTCTGACCGGCGGATTCATCGGAAAGTTCGTCGTGTTTGAGGCAGGCTTGGCGGCGGATCCCGCCAACGGCATCCTGGTCCTGATTGGGTTGCTGGCCTCGGTCGTTACCGCGTTCTTTTACTTCCGGGTCATCATGCGAATGTTCTTTACCGAACCCGGTTCAGACACCGCCACCATCTCGGCTGGCGATGGCTTGACCAAGTGTGTCATCGTGCTGTGCGCGCTGGCGACCATCGCATTGGGTGTCGCCAGCCAGCCGCTTTTGGCGTTGTTTACTCTGGGCGCATAGTCTTGAACCCGTGAGAAAAAAACTGGCCGCTACGCAATACCCGGTCTCGACCGATTCTGTCTTAGAGACACCGGGCTCACTGGAGACGAAACTCCAGGAAGCCTTAGAGGATGTCGAACAGATGTTGGCGCGGGAAACCCAGACGCAGCGGGATAGCACCTCCGAACTGGTTTCCCACCTGCGAGCCGCGGGCGGGAAACGGATGCGTCCCCTGCTGACCCTGCTCATTTCCCAGCTGGGAGCCCCGGATCAGCCGGTGTCTACCAAGGTTAAGCAAGCCGCGGTGGCGGTGGAGCTGACCCACCTCGCTTCGCTGTATCACGATGATTTGATGGATGAAGCGACCGTGCGCCGCGGGGTGCGCGCGGCTCACGTGCAGTGGACGAACACCCTGGCGGTGATGGCGGGGGATTTGATTTTTGCCCGCGCCTCCCTGCTGGTGTCCGAACTCGGACCTAGCATCGTGGCGCAGCATTCCCAAACTTTCGAGCGGTTGTGCCTGGGGCAGATGCATGACATTTTCGGTCCCGGCGATGATGACGACCCCATCGAGTTCTATATTGACGTGTTGCGGGACAAAACCGGCGCGCTCATTGGCTGTGCGGCGCTGTATGGGGCAGAACTATCCGGCTGCGAGGAGGCCACGGTTGCGGCCGTGACCCAGTTCGGCGAGGATTTGGGCGTGGCGTTCCAGATTGCCGATGATGTGCTGGATTTGCAGGCCACCGAGGCTCAAAGCGGGAAAACCCCCGGAGCCGACCTGCGGGACGGCACGAAAACGCTGCCCGTCCTGCTGCTGGAAAAGACCGTGCAGGAGGGCCGGGACACCGAGGATGACCGCGCCTTGTTGAAAGCGATCAGCGATACGGACTCCCTGCAAGACGATGCGGTTTTAGCCCAGGTCACAGCCCAGTTGGCGGCACACCCCGTGACGGCGGAAACAAAGCGGCTGGCCGGGCAGTGGGTCGAACGCGCCTTGGGACACCTGGACCTAATTCCCGAAGGAAAAGTTAAGGCCGCTCTCTCGGATTTTGCACACTTGCAAATTAACCGCCTAAAGTAGACCTGAAACTGAGGAGGATATCACTATGATTCGTAAAATTGCCGGACTGTGCCTGGCAGGAGCCCTGGTATTTAGCTTGACTGCCTGCGGAAACGAAGCCAAGGACGGGACGAAACCCAGCAAGGATGAGTTTTCTACGGCTCTGGCTGACCAGCTCGCCGCCGCCAAGAGTGGTGCCGATGGGGAGGCTAAAGATAAGCAGCAAGAGGCCGCCGTGGTGGACGTTATGTCTGTGGCTTTGGCTGTCTGCGCGGCCGATAAGGTTTATGAAGATTTGCCTTCCGGCACCGCGATTACGGTGGTTGAGGGCCGGTTGAACGACCTGACGCCGGGACACCGTCGCACCGTCGACGATGCCGTGAAAGCCTGTGCGGAAGAGATCGCCGCTGATTCCAGCGGTAAATCCAAAAAATCCGGAAAGTAAGGCTTAGAACAGGGGCTTCGCCGCACATTTGTGCGGCGAAGCCCTTTTTTGCACCATTCCGAGATTGGGGGTACGCAGTCGCGCCGATTTGACGCTACTTCGTAGCGTCGGCGGGATAGGTTTTACGGTGCTCCGCCTGAAACGGTGCACCAGCACCGTTTCTTAACGGCTCCGCGCTGTTGCCGCGCCGATTTGACGCTACTTCGTAGCGTCGGCGGCGCGACCTGTGAACTCATTCATTGTGTCGGAGACGCCGAAGAATTCCACCATCGCGTCCATGAAAGGTACCGGGAAGGCCTGCAAAATCTGTACCAGGCGCACAATCGGGGGGTGGACCTTAAACTGGGTACCTTTGTCGATTGCGTCCAAAACCTGAGTCGCGACTTTTTCCGGAGTAAGGATGGGCAAAACCAGGGAAAACTTTGTTTTCACCCCGGCGAACATCCCGGTCGAAATGTAATACGGGCAGTACAGCAAGGTATGGACGTGTGAACCCATATGGCGCAGTTCCTCACGCAGGGATTGGGCAAAACCGACCGCCCCGAACTTGGAACCGTTGTAGTCACTCAGGCGCGGTACCCCGACCAACCCAGCTGCCGAGGCGATAGTCACGACTGAACCTCGGTCACGCGCAATCATGCCCGGCAAAAACTCGCGAACCGTACGGTAGTGGGCAATCGTGTTCACTTCGAAAGAACGCTGCACATCGCGGTCGGTCGTTTCCAACATAGGTTTACCGGTGACGATACCGGCGTTGTTGATGAGGATGTCAACCCTGCCGTACTCGCTCAAGGTCTGTCGAGCAGCTTCATGCACGACCTCGGCATCGGTGACGTCCACCGTGAACGCCCCGGAACGGAAACGCGACGCCGTGGCGGCAGCTTCCGCCATACCGGCCGTTTCCGCGCCGGCCTGGGCATTCAAATCCCAAATGATGACGGCTCTGGCTCCGCGCCGGGCAGCTTCCACGGCCATCAGCCGGCCAATCCCGGACCCAGCTCCGGTAATCAACACCACGGCACCCTTTACTGGGGCCTTGAAAGGTTTGAAAAACAACATCTTGCCCGCCTTCCTGCAGATTGTTCCCACCGAGGGCTGACATAGACCCCGGATTAGACAAAATTCTATTCCTGAGACGCAATCGGTGTGGGTCAAACGGTAGGATTGAGGACGTGAGAAAAAAGACGCAGCTGACCCGGGACACTGGGGACCCCGCCGAACGCGCCGCAGCGACCCCCGAGTCCGCACTGTCGCGCACTCACCGCAAGAAAACTAAGAACTCGCCGTGGTGGGTGGACTTGGTTGTGGGGGTAGTCGTCGCTGTTGTCTTAATGGCGCTGGCCAAAGCGTTTGTTTTTCAATTTTTCGTGATTCCTTCCGAGTCAATGGAAAACACCCTGATGAAGGGCGACCGGATTTTTGTTTCGAAAATGAAGAACTTTCAGCCAATTGAGCGCGGCGACATCGTAGTGTTCGAGGATCGCCACAACTGGCTGCCTGACGAGTTTAAGAACGACAACCCCACCGGTTTTGCTGCTACCGCTTTTGGACAGGCCCTCGATAAAGGGCTGCGGGTGTTGCAGCTGAAACCTGAATATCCCGGGGGATACCTGGTCAAGCGGGTCGTTGGAGTTAGCGGGGACCACGTGACCTGCTGCAATGTCCAAAATAAGATTGAGGTTAACGGCAAGGTCGTGGCGGAACCCTATGTGAAGAAGGGCGCAAACACGATACCGGTGTCTTTTGATGTGACCGTGCCCGCCGGCAAGTACTGGGTGATGGGGGACAACCGCGATAATTCCGGGGATTCCCGCTACCATCAGGACGACAACAACCACGGTTTCGTGGACGAGGAACAAATCGTGGGCCGCACTGTGCTGCGCTATTTTCCCGTGAGCCGGATTAAGACTTTTTCCAACCCGGGCCTCAATCAGCTGCCTCGCGCGACCAAGACGGCCCGGCCCCCGACCAACCAGCCGCCTCCGAGCGACCAGCAGCCCCAGACACCGCCGCCTGCCACCGAAGCTGTCTCGCCCGGAGCCTCCCCGGAGGGCGCGAAAAACAATAAATAGCGCGGAAAATTCGTACCGTAGGTGGAGACTTCCCGGCGAGATTTAGCTCACTTATCGTTACAATCAAAGCGTGAAGAAACATTTCAATGGCTTGAAAACCGCAGTGCTGCTGGGTGTGCTGTGGATGGTACTGTTGGCAATCGGCGCCCTGTTAGCGGGCGGCACCGGAAACCGCACGTGGATTATCGTGTTCGGGACCATCGCCCTGATTCAAACCGCGGTGGGCTATTGGAACTCGGACAAAATCGCTTTGCGTGCCATGAATGCCCAGCCGCTCACCCCCCAGCAAGCCCCTGAACTGTACTCGATGGTGCAGGGCTTGTGCCAGCAGGCAGACCAGCCTATGCCGGCCTTGTACATTGCCCCAACCCAAACCCCCAACGCCTTCGCGACCGGGCGCAACCCGCAGCACGCGGCGGTGTGTGTCACCCAGGGTATTCTGGACATTCTGGAACCACGCGAACTGCGGGCCGTGCTGGGCCACGAACTCATGCACGTGTACAATCGGGACATTCTCACGTCCTCGGTGGCGGCCGGTTTGGCCGGGGTTATTACGTCCATAGCCCAGTTTGCCCTGTATTTTGGAGGGCGCGACCGTGAAGGCGGGGGGGTGATTGCCGGCCTGTCGCTCGCCTTGGTGGCACCTATCGCGGCTTCACTCATTCAGCTGAGTATTTCCCGGACTCGCGAGTTTGATGCGGACGAGGACGGTGCGCGCCTGGCTAATGACCCGCTGGCACTGGCTTCGGCGCTCAAGAAGCTGGAAACCGGGGTGGCTCGTGCCCCGTTGACGCCCACTCCGCAGCGTCAAACTGTGTCTGCCATGATGATTGCCCACCCGTTTAGGGCGCGTAACCTGTTCTCGACACATCCCCCGATGGATCAGAGGATTAAGCGTCTGGAAGAAATGGCGGGTTATTAGCCCTGGAAACCCAGCGGTTGGAGGCAAAGTTTTGTCCGGCGGGAAAAACCCCTAGATTAGTAACCGTGAGTGAACTGAAGCGGGATTTGCGGGCTTTGCCCAAAGCGCATCTACACCTGCACTTTACCGGGGCGATGCGTCCCCAGACCCTGCTGGAGTTGGCTCGGGAAACCAAGCAGCGCCTGCCCCGCTTTATGGGTGAAGGCGACCCCCTGCACGTCCCGGCTGACGAGCGGGGTTGGTTCCGTTTTCAACGTTCTTATGACTTGGCGCGCGCCCTGGTGCGCTGCGAAACGGTGATGCGTCGCATTGTGCGGGAGGCGGCCGAGGATGACGCGGCGGAAGGCTCCGGGCGGTTAGAGATTCAAGTCGACCCCACGTCTTATGCCCCCTGGGTGGGTGGGCTGACCCCCGCCCTGGAAATCATCCTGGACGAAGCGAAAGTTTCCGCGGAGGCAACCGGGGTGGAAATCGGGGTCATTGTGGCGGCGTCGCGCACCCGCAACCCGATGGATGCCCGGACTTTGGCTCGTTTAGCCTCTCGCTATGCCGGGGATCAGCCGGGGGAAGTCATCGGATTCGGGCTGTCCAACGATGAACGTGCCGGTTCCACCCCTGACTTTGAACCGGCGTTTCGCATCGCCGCGAGGGCGGGGCTGGCCAGCTTTCCCCACGGCGGGGAACTGCGCGGCCCGGAACATATCGCCCAAGTGGTGCGCCACCTGCATCCTGCCCGCCTGGGCCACGGGGTCAGGGCCGCGGAACAACCCGACCTGCTGAAGTCGCTGGTCGACCACGGTATAGCTCTGGAAGTGTGTCCAGCCTCGAACGTGTCCCTAGGGGTGTATCCCACGCTCACCGAAGTTCCCTTGCGCACCTTGACTGAGGCCGGAGCTACGGTCGCGCTGGGGGCAGACGATCCGCTGCTGTTCCGGTCTCGGCTGTTGGACCAGTATGAATTTGCTCGTCAGGTCGCCGGGTTCACCGACCGGGAGCTGGCTGAACTGGCTGCAGGTTCTGTCCGCGCATCTCTGGCCGGTGCGCAAACCAAGACAAAACTGCTGGAGCAAATCGATTTGTGGCTCAAGAGTTCCAATCCTGGGAATTAAACGGGTAAAATCTGATGATAGTTGCTTTCCGGGATGGCGACGAGTTTTGCTGTGTGCCTCTAGCTAATCCTGTGAAGGCTGCCACGGAAACGGCCGGAAGCCTGTTGCCGGCAAACTCTCAGCAATCTGCCCGGTGGGCAGCATTTGGATTCACCAGCGGGAAGGCGTCGCAGTGTTTGATGAATGGCTGACCTTCCCCTCCAATGGGGTGGCCTGGGCATTCCAGATTTTTACCAAGTTCGGGCCATTGCCAATCATGCTGGCAATTTTTATCATCATGATTCCATTTCGGCCTCAGGTTCCCCGAACCATGCCGATGCACCACCGCCGAGCTATCCTCCAGATAGAGTGGACTTTACGTGTCGCCCTGTCTTTCGCCCTGATTACCGTAATGCTCAGCCCGGCTGCCCTTATCAGCTTGTACAACTCCGGGTTGTTGACGCAAAACGCGTTTAACTCGATGAATACCATGCTGGTGCTGTTGGTGGGGGTCGCTTTCCAATTGCCTTACCTGTTGATGGTTCACGTGTGGTTTCCCCGGCCCCTGAACTGGCTGCCGAATCGCAACTGGGTCATCAGCCCGCGCTTCCGGTTGCGGGCGTGGCTTGTGTATATCCTCATCTGGATAGCGACCGAAATCATGATGGTGGTGGGCGGAATCGCGTTCGAAAGGCCGAATGCCTCCGTTTCGGGCGAAGAAATTCTGGCCGCGGCAGGGTATTACCTGATAGAAGGCATCATCTTCCTGGCTATGTCGGTATATATCCAGTACCGCATTTCGTGGCGGAATCCCGTTCCGGGAGTGCCGCTGGCGGTGGATATGGCGCTGCGCCGCGAGGACTTGAACAATGTGCAAAAGTTCGCCACGTTCATTTTGGGTGCGGGAGTGTCGCGGTGTCTGCAATTCCTGGCGCAACTTCAATACGAAAGCGGGCCGTTCGCTCTCTCAGCCGTCTCACTGGTGTTGAGTTGGGTGGTGTCTCTGAGCTCGTTGGCTCTCGCCTGCATTCCGACCTGGTGGTTTATGCGCAAGATGGATCCGTCTCGACGCCTCATGAAGGCGCTGAGAGACAAGGTGATGAGTGAAAAACGTGACCCGAATCTGTTCAGCTTGGAAAATTTCCGGAACATGTTGGACTATGACGAGGACGAACTTATTAAGGGATCTATACCCCAGCCAAGGAAAAATCTGTTTGTGTCCACGCTAGAAAATCCCCAAAAGGACCTGCTGACCGCCCCCGGTTCCGGTTCGGCTCCCGAAGAAGTCGCCCAGGCTTTCACGTATATGTCCAAGTTGGCTGCCCGTGCAGGAATGGGATTGACCCCGGAGGAACGCAAGGGATTGGCAGAGATTCGCCAAGCTGTACGGGAACTGGTGGAACACCGTGTCGCTTTGAATGAGGGTGTGGCGTCCAACTTGATTCCGATGAACCCCAATGCCGCGCTGGCCCAGGACGGTGAGCATGGGGAGACTGTCGAACTGTCCGAGGGGCAGGAAGAAGACGGCGAACCTCTAGATTCGGCCTTGGCACACCTGTTGGGTCAGTCCGTCAATGACACCGCGTTCGGTTTGGATTCGCAAACTTTGCAGGAATGGGGCGAGTTCTACAAAGAAAAAGACGAGATGGAGCGCCAGGAAAAGGCTTGGGAAGAACAGAAGGAAATGCAGGAACTGGCCATTACAACTTTCGGATTTGACCCTTATGCCTATGACCCCTACGGATATGCCAACCCATACGGCGGCTTCGCCAACCCCTACGCAGATTTCGGAACCGACCCTTATATGCAGTCTTATGCGGACGGCTACAGCTACGGGACGGCCAACCCCTACGCGGAGTTATATGGGGATCCCGGGTATTCCGACCCTTACGGCGGGTATGGCTACGACCCGTACGGCTACAACGCGGCGGGATATTGGCAGATGAATCCCAACATGGCGGGGGCTTACGGTGCATATCCTTGGGGCTGGCCCAACGGCGCGCCCACTATTCCCAATCCGCAGCCTTACGGTTACTTGGATGCGGGAGGGACCAATGGTGCAGCCTCGGAGGCTCCCGGGAATCCCGCGGCGGTTTCCGGGGCAGGGCCGGAAGGCTCTATGTTCCCTGGTCAGTCTGCGGCGGGTCCGCAGGGCGGGGCGTTCCCAGTTCCTGGCGACCCCCTTTCCCCCGGAGGGATGGGCACCGGTGAAGCGAATCCTGCGAATAACTGGCCGGGCGGCGAGCCCCAGAACGTAGCATTGGCCAGCCAGCCCGGTGGACCTCAGGTTCCCGGTTTCGGTGCGCCAGCGGGGCCGGGTGCGGGAACTACGCCAGCTATTCCCGGTGCCCCCATAGAGCCTAGTGCGCCGATGCTAAACAATCCCGTGAATCATGCGGATCCGGCGAATCCTGCGGTGCCAGAACATCAGGCTGCGCCGGGTTATCCCTTTGTGGTGCGAACGATGGAAGGATACCCCACCGTGGGTGCTCCCGCGTCGCCACCGTCCCTGCACCCGCTAGTTAACTTGGGTCAGCCCGGCCCGCAGCTTCCAAACCCGCAAGCCAACTTGGGTCAGCCCGGCCCGCAGGTTCTGGGCGCGCCGGTGAGCCCTGGCCAACCAGTTCCACCGGCGAATCCGGGCTTTCCCCAAAATCCCGGGCTTGTGAACCCCGCCGGACCCAACGTTCCTCCTCCCGTACAGCCCTACGCCCCGATGAACATGGAAGCGGCCGATGAAGGAATCGACCCTCGGGCCGTGTACCCGCCGACCTTTGCCAAGCCGCGACCTGCCCCGAGACAGTACGAAGAATTCGTTGAGGGCGAGGCTGAAATCGAAGAACTGCCCTAGTGGACACGTCCCGAACCAGGGACAATGTGCGGGGATAAAGGAGACTTAACCAGTGCGATTGGCAGATTTATGTACTTTGCGCGTGGGGGGAGAAGCGCGCCGCTTTTTGCTCAGTGCGCGGCGTGACGAGCTGATTCAGGCGATTGCTCAAGCTGACGCGGCCAGGGAGCCGCTGTTGTTCCTGGGCGGAGGGTCGAATCTGGTGCCGGTGGACGGCGAGTTTCCTGGATTAGTGCTTCGCGATGGCCGCGAGGACGTGCGGGTGTTGACCTTGCAGGAGTTCAGTGAACTACGCGCTGGCGGGGAGCAACCATCTCCGGGGCGTGAACCCGACACTGAGCTGCGCCCTGATGCGTCTCGCGGCTCTAACGAGGCCGTCGCCGCGGTCGTGGCGAAAGCCCAGCAACTCGCCGCCGCCACGCCCTCATGCGTATTTCTCAGCGTGTCCGGGGGACTGGCTTGGGACCGACTGGTCGAGTTTTGTGTGACGCAAGGATTTTCCGGGCTGGAGGCGCTGAGCGGAATCCCCGGCGTGGTCGGGGCGGCGCCCGTGCAAAATATTGGGGCTTACGGCGGGGAAGTCGCGGACTGCCTGCTGGGAGTCACGGCGTGGGACCGCCAGGAGCGCCGGCTGGTGTATTTGAGCGCCGCGGACCTCCGGTTCGGCTACCGAGATTCCCTACTAAAACAGTCTCGACTGCAGGTCGAAGCTAATTTTGGGACGCCGCAGTTTGCGCCGGCACGACCCGGAACAAACCCTGCTACCGGGCGGTGGATTGTGCTGGAAGTCGATTTTGCGCTGCGCCGCGGCGGGGGCACACCCGTTCGTTACGCCCAATTGGCGGGGGCACTCGGAGTGCCGATGGGCACGGTCGTACCGGCGGCCCAAATTCGCACGGCAGTGCTGGACCTGCGGCATTCTAAAGGCATGGTTTTGGACCCATCCGACCATGACACCTGGTCAGTGGGGTCGTTCTTTACCAATCCGATATTGCCGGTCGCGGCGGCCGCGGCTTTGGAGCTGCCGCAGGATGCTCCCCGCTGGGAGGCGGCGCTGCCGGCCCGTGCCGGGGAGGTGGGCGTGAAACTGTCGGCTGCCTGGCTCATCGAGCACTCCGGCATTACGAAAGGATTTACCCTGCCGGGAGCCGGCGCGGGAGTCTCGACGAAACACGTCCTGGCGCTAACAAACCGCGGCAACGCCACGGCTGCGGACATTCAGGCTCTGGCCAGCCATATCATTGCCGCGGTGCAGGGGGCTTATGGGGTTACCCTGGTTCCTGAGCCGGTCATTTTGTAGCGCTTTACGAATCACCCAGATTCGCACTATCCAGCACGAATGACCGATTTCACCGCCTCCGAGCGCAACTCTGCCGACTCGAAAATGTGTCTACCAGCAGTTTTACAAACGGAACGACGGGTGTGACTGCGGATTCCAACTCGAAATCGGTCGTTTATGCAATCGCCTCGATAATCAACAAACCCGCCCGAACGCGCGTGAGAATCCGGGTGTACCTGTCAGGGGTGTCAATAAACCGGGGGATTTGGGCGGTAGCTGCCATTATTGGCAGCTACCCGGCTATTCTCC
>NZ_CFKZQR010000010.1:0-57710 GCF_985070215.1 Mobiluncus sp.
CCCGCCGCCAGGACCGAACAGCCCCCCAGGGGGGCGTAAAAATAGTCACGAATAAAGGGCCCCAGGACGGTCAACCCGCCCCAGCCGTAAACCACGGAAGGGATACCGAGGAACAGTTCCACCGCGGGACGGAACAAGCGCTCACCCGCGCGCGGAGCGATTTCCGTGATGAACACGGCGGCTCCCACCGCGAAAGGCGTGGCGATGGCCAGACCCAGGAAACAGGTCATCAGCGAGCCCAGAATAAAGATAAGTGCGCCGACACTACCGCGCAGAGTCAAATCCGGGCTGTCCTGCGGATTCCAGTCCGGGGAAAACAGGAATTCCCCCACGGTGTGCTGGAAAGCGGTAAAGGTGAAAGAACCCTTGTACAGCAGGAACAGGCCAATAACGACCGTTAACACGATGAGGGAAACACCCGCAATCGCCACAATGGTCCCGCCGATTTTGTTTGCCAAACGGAAACGTTTATCCGCCCCGTTCGAGTCGAACCGCGGCCGAGCCGGAGATGAACCCGCCGCGGAATTACGCGCCTGCGGGAGCGCTGAATCTGTGGAGTTGAGACGAGTGGACACGTTAGGTTCAGTCATCTGCATTTCCGTCGATTCAGGCTCCCGCACCGAAGAAGCTGTGGTAGCCATTAGTTCAGTTGCGCCTGAGCCTCTTTAGGCCGCGGGGTCAGGGTGAGAAGCGGTGGCTTCCGCGGACATCTTGGAGGACACACCGTAGCCCATCTTTTCCAGGTCGCCAGCGAACTTGTCGCCCATCATGTAGTCAAGGAACGCCTTGGTTACTTCATCAGGCTCACCCTTGGTGTACATGTGCTCGAAGCCCCACACCTTGTATTTGCCGTTGTAGGTATTTTCCAAGGTCGGTTCCACGCCGTCGATAGCGACGGGCTGAACTTCGTCCTTGCCAGCCAGGTAGGACAGCGCCACGTAGCCGATAGCGCCCTTGTTCTGGGTCACGGTCTGGAGCAGAGTACCGGAGTCGTCGGTCTCGAGGGACTGGTTGGAGGCTTCCTCGGCACCACCCAGCGCCCAGGTCTTAAACAGGGCGCGAGTACCGGAGGAGGACGGGCGGGTGACCAACACAATCTTTTCGTCCGGGCCACCAACTTCCTTCCAGTTCGTGGTCTTGCCGGTAAAGATGTCGGTCAACTGGGCGGTGGTGAGGTCCGTGACCCCCAAATCCTTGTTGACCACCGGAGCCATCGTGATGGTGCAGACCTTGTGGTCGACCAAGTCGGCGGCTTGGGTCGCATCGAGCTTCTCGGAAGCGAAGACGTCAGAGTTACCGATGTTTACGGAACCAGCCGCAACCTGCTTGAGACCCTCACCGGAACCGCCGCCGTTCATCGTGACGGTCACATCGGGGTTTTCCTGCATGAAAGCATCGGCCGCGGCTTTTGCCAGGGGCAGCAGCGCGGAGGAGCCGGAACCGGTGACGGTACCGCTCAGGGTCGAGGTCGGTTCACTGGACTCGGTATCGCTACCGGAGGCGGCCTGATCGCCACCGCCCCCACAGCCGGTCAACATAGACATGGAAAGCAAGCCAGCGCCAAAAATCGCGCCAATACGAGAGATTTTCATGGTGTTCCTTTCATACATCGAACTTTTACTCCCAAGTCAGATAGTAAGAAAGGATTGTTAAGGCTAGCGCGGGGCCAATGTTAAGATTGTGTAAAACAATTTTACTTTACGGTAATTGCCCTATTGCTTTACGATTACATGGATTTTTGGTTAATCTTGGCGAGTGACTTTGGAGATAATCCGGGTCGGAGCCACCACCATGACCCGGTCGTCAGGGGACAGTATGGTCTGGGCGTGAGCGGTTTCCCAAGTGCCGGTGGGCGATTCAATCGCCACGATAGAGAATCCATCGCGGCGGCGCACATCAAGCTCACCGAGGGTTTTCCCGCAGTAGCGCGGCCCCAAACTGGTGATGACCAGGGCAAACCCGTGCCCCAGGTCGATGTAGTTCTCGAAAGACTGCGCGACCTGGTGGGCAGCGCGCAAACCCATCTCGGATTCCGGATAGAACACGCGAGTGATGCCCATCTGGTTGAGAATCTCGCCCTGTTCCACGCTGGAGGCTTTCGCCCACACTTGGGGACAGTGCAGGGTCAGCAGGGCGGAGGCGCTCAGGATTGAGGCGGCGAGGTCGGTGCCAATCGTGACCACCCCGCAGGCGTACTCCTCGACCGCCAGCTGGGTCAGCGCTTCCTTGTCGGTGGCGTCAGCCCGCACCACGTGCCGCAGGAGCGCCGACGCACGTTGTACGACTTCTGGGTTACAGTCGATACCCAGTACTTCCACCCCGCTGGCCTCCAACTCGGTCGCCATGCTCAGGCCGAAGCGTCCCAAGCCGATGACGACGGCGCTTTGCGGGTTGCCGGCCGGATGGGCCGGGGAGTTTGGGGTGGAGTTGTGATTAAACATATTCATTTGCGTTGTCCTAACCGATAAGGGGATGGTCACGAGGAAGTTCGTAGGCTACCGGTCGTTTCCGGGTCGCGAGAGCCGCCGCCAAAGTCAGCGGTCCGACACGTCCCAGAATCATAAAGATTATGACCATGAACTGAGCCGCAACAGGCAACATGGGAGTGATTCCGGTACTCAGACCCACGGTGCCCAGGGCGGAACAGATTTCAAACAGGCACTGGTTGAGGTTGAAAGGTGTAAAGAGCATCAGCAGGAAAGTTCCCACCGCGACCAGGCCGGAAAACAGCGAAAACACCGCCAAGGCTTGACGTTGAGCCGAACGGGCCAAGCGCCAACCCAGGATATTGATGGCGTGAGCCCCCCGAATTTCACCCCAGAGGGTCGCCATCACCACGGTCACCGTAGTGATTTTCATACCTCCCGCGGTACCGGCCGGACCCCCACCAATCAGCATCAGCCCATCGGTGATGAGCCAGGTCTCCGGGTACTGTTGGGAAATGTCAAGGGAGTTGAAACCCGCGGTGCGTGGGGAAACGGAGGAGAACAGCCCGTTGAGGAAACGCTGCGGAACCGGCATCGCCCCTAAAGTATCGGGATTGCGCCATTCCAGAGCCGTGATGGCGACCCAGCCGAACACAATCGCCACCGCGGTTCCCAGCAGCATAATACGAGTGGTCATGCCCCATTTCCACCAGTGCAGGCCGTTGTGGTAGAGCGCCAGCCAGACAGGAAAGCCCAAGCCTCCTATCACGATGAGCGCGGCCAAGCTCAACAGCAGGAAGGGGTCGGCGCTGAAACTCATCAAGGAATCTACGTAAGGGGCGAAACCGGCGTTGTTGAAAGCGGAACCCGTGAGGAAAACCCCGTGCGCCACCGCCTGCAGCGGTGAGGTGGCGTGCCCGGAAAACCACAGATAGAGGCTGTTGAATAAAGAAAAAATCAGTTGCAGCAGGAACGAGGCGACCACGATCTGCCCCACGGAATGACGGACTTCACGCGGTGTCAAGCCGAACCACACTTTGGCGATGGCACGATCCTCGAAAGTGGCGCGTTTCCGCAGAGCCGAGGCGAGCAGGGTGACCATGGTCATGGTGCCGATACCCCCCAACTCAATGAGGGCAAAGATGACAGCTTGACCGAAAGCGGACCAGTAGCTCCCCGTGTCGACCACGATTAGCCCCGTCACGCTGGTGGCGGAAGCAGCGGTGAACAGCGCAATCGACAGGGGAGCACCGTCCGCTAATGCTGGCCCACAGACGGGGACGCCGGCGGGGATAGTTAGGGGGGTGACGATGTCGAAAGTCATGGCAACCGCAGTGCCGCTCCGGGACGCCGGAAGCATCAGCAATACCGTTCCCACCAGGATAGTTATCAGGAATGCCGCCGAGATTCTGCGGCCGGGATTAAACTCGGAGATGCGAGCCACCGGATAAGTATAGACCCAGCGGTGCGCAACGCAACTTATTTGAGAACCGCCCCGGATTACCAGTAAGGTAAAAAGGTGATTTCCCCCGATGATTTTCAGCCCCTGATTGAGAAACTGCGCGCGTCTTTCGCGACGATTTCGGCGGTGATAGATCCCGAACTGCTGGCGCAAAAGATTGCTGATTTGACGAAACAAGCCGCCGCCCCGGACTTGTGGGACGACCAAGAAAACGCCCAGAAAGTCACGCAATCACTCTCGGTGGCGCAATCCGATTTGCAGCGTCTACGAGCGATGCAGGCGCGGATTGATGATTTGGAGGCCCTGGTCGAGCTGGGGGCGGAAGAAAGCGGGGAGGACCGCGACGCGATTCTCACCGATGCGGAGCAAACCTATGAAACCTTGAAACGGGACCTGGATGCGATGGAGGTGAAAACCCTGCTGAACGGGGAATATGACGAACGTTTCGCGGTCGTCACGATTCGTTCCGGAGCGGGCGGGGTAGACGCCGCCGACTTCGCCCAGATGCTGCTGCGGATGTATCTGCGGTATTGCGAGCGACACAACTATGCCACCAAGGTGCTGGATACGTCCTATGCGGAAGAAGCGGGGATTAAGTCCGTGACGTTCCAGGTCGATGCCCCTTATGCGTACGGGATGTTGTCAGTAGAAGCCGGGACGCACCGGCTGGCGCGAGTCAGTCCGTTTAATGCGGCGGGCAAACGCCAGACTTCTTTTGCGGCAGTGGAGGTCATTCCCTTGATTGAGACGACCGACCACATCGAAGTGCCCGAGAGCGACATCAAGATTGACGTGTTCCGTTCCTCCGGGCCGGGCGGCCAGTCCGTGAACACGACCGATTCGGCGGTGCGCCTGACCCACTTGCCCACCGGTATCGTCATCTCGATGCAGGACGAAAAATCGCAGATTCAAAACCGGGCCGCCGCGATGCGCGTGCTGCAGTCACGCCTGTTGATGCTGCGCCACCAGCAAGAACACGATAAGAAAAAGGAGCTGGCGGGGGACGTCAAAGCCTCCTGGGGCGACCAGATGCGCTCCTATTTCCTCTATGGCCAGCAATTGGTCAAAGACCTCAGAACCGGCTACGAATCGGGCAACCCGGACAGCGTTTTTGACGGCGACCTGGACGGTTTTATTGACGCGGCGATTCGCTGGCGCAAACATCAAGAAAAGCACGACCAGTAGGGGAAACAGGCGGGAAAGACTCACCCCGCGAACGCCCTTTGGCGCGGTAATAATCGCGGATTTCCCCTGCGATTGCACTTCTGCGGGTGTCACTCCGTTTTTATCGTTTTGTTATAAATAGACTTAGAAGCGTACCTGAAACTGAACTGGGGAGCGGAAAAGGTTGATTACCTTCGACAACGTCACCAAAATTTACAAGCGGGGAGCGCGCCCGGCACTGGACCACGTGAGTCTCACGATTGACCGGGGAGAGTTCGTGTTCCTGGTCGGGACTTCCGGATCGGGAAAGTCCACGTTTCTCTCGCTGGTTCTGGGCGAAGAAAGCGCCACGGAGGGAAAGATTCTGGTCCTGGGCAAGGACCTGGGGCGACTGTCCCGGTGGAAAGTGCCGGGGTTGCGCCGCCAAGTCGGCGTGGTGTTCCAAGACTTTCGCCTGTTAGAAAACAAGAACGTCTATGACAACGTGGCGATTGCCCTGCAAGTTATCGGCAAGCCACGCCGGGTCATTCGCCGGGTCGTCCCCGAAGTACTCCAGATGGTTGGTTTAGGCGGCAAAGACAAGCGTTTTCCCCACGAGCTCAGCGGTGGCGAGCAGCAGCGCGTGGCGATTGCTCGCGCCATGGTGAACCGCCCGCCCATTCTGCTCGCGGACGAGCCGACCGGAAACCTGGACCCCTCTACGTCCTTGGGCATTATGCGTCTGCTGGACCGGATTAACCGGGCGGGCACCACCGTGGTGATGGCTACCCACGATGAAGAAATCGTGAACCAGATGCGCAAACGCGTCATCGAACTGGACGAAGGCCGGGTCGTGCGCGACCAGGCTCGCGGCATCTACGGAGCCTCAGCCCCGAAAGGATCCGCCGACGGTACCGACCGCACTTCTGAAGGCGCAAGGGCGTTAGCGAAACCGAAAGGTGCGGGGGCGGCGCGGAAAGGAGGCCGTAAATAATGCGACTAACTTTCGTATTATCCCAGGTAGGCCAGGGTTTGCGGCGCAATTTGGCGATGACGGTCGCGGTCATTATCGTGACCTGTGTCTCGCTGTTGTTTGTTGGCTCGGCGGTGCTGGCGGAAATGCAGATTAATAACCTGCGCGATACCTGGTACGGAAAAATTGAGATTTCCGTGTCGATGTGTACCAAAGACGATGTGTCTCCCAACTGCAACGGTCAAGAAGCCACCGAGGCCCAGATCGCGGCGATTGACGAACAGTTGAAATCCGAGCGGCTCAGCAAGTACATCGACAATGTGTATTTTGAGACGAAGGAAGAAGCCTTCGAGAGTTTCAAAAAGCTGGCTGGAACCGAACAGTATTATCAATATGTCCAAGCGGATATGATGCCCGCATCGTTTAGAATCAAGCTAAAGAACCCGGAACAGTACCGGGTGGTCGTTGAGGAACTGCAGGGACGTGACGGGGTCGCCCAAGTTATTGACCAAAAGCAGATTCTGGAGAAACTCTTGACCGGGTTGCATCAGGCAACCTACCTGGCCATCGGGCTGGCCGTGGCCATGATTATTGCCGCGGTCCTGTTGATTACCACCACTATCCGGCTGTCTGCGATGAGTCGGGAACGTGAAACATCCATTATGCGCCTGGTCGGAGCCTCGAACCTGTTTGTGCAGCTGCCGTTCATGGTGGAGGGTGCTATCGCGGCGACAATCGGTGCCCTAGGTTCGGTGGTGATTCTGTGGGCTAGCGTAAAGTTCCTGGTCGGGTCCTGGTTGTCGGGACTTTCCGGGGTTGTCGAGCTCATTTCGACTAACGATGTGTTGCTCATCGCGCCGTTCCTGGTGCTGGCGGCTATTTTGCTGGCAATCGTGGCTTCGGCGGCCTCCCTGAACCGCTACACCAGAGTTTAGGGTTCTGTTGGCTATGTTTCGGACCGGGAAAGTCGCGGCATTTCGCTAAACTTTTAAGCACGGCGCGTTGTTGGGGAAAGCTGGAAAAGGAGGTGAGCACGTGCGAAGCAAATTGACCGCCCTGGTGGGGGCGCTGGCGGCACTCGGGATTGCCTCGATGTCCACAGTTTCGCTCAGTTATGCTAACGCGGCGCTCACCCCCGCGAACGCTAGCGCGGCGAGCGCGAGCGCGACCGGCCTGGTGCGGGCTGATAAGAATTCGGACGAACGCAAGAAACTCGAGGCGCAACAGGCCGCCTCGAAAAAGAAACAAGCGGAACTCGCAGCCCAGTTAGAAGGGGTTAACGCGAATCTGGTCCAGCTGGCTGTAGCTCTGGAACAAACGAAAGCGGCCATTCCCGTGGCACAAACTGAAGTCGCCAATGCACAGGCGAAACTGGCTGATGCGCAGGCTAAACACCAACAGATTCAAAGCCGGTTAGAGATTGCGAATCGCCAAAAACAGGAACTGCGCGAACAGATTGCCCAGGGCGAGCAAACCATTGAAAAAACGCAAGTCGCTATCGGTCAGATGGCGCGTATGGCTTACCGCGGGGCGATGCTGGAAACTTCGCCGCTTTCCCTGCTGCTGGATTCCCAGTCCCTAGATGAACTCACGCTGCGGGCGCAGGTGGCAGCCACGGCGACCAAGTCGCAAAATCGTGCCATCGTGGAAGCTCAAGAGGCCAACGCGGCTAACAACAACGCCCGGGCTCGCCAGGAAGCCGTGACCGTCCGCATTGGGGAACTGGAGACCCAGGCTCAGCAGGCGGTGCAAGCCGCTGATGAAGCCCGCGTCGAACAGCAACGAAAACTGGGCGAATTTCAAGAGTTGCAACAAAAACAGGTCGCCCAGCAGGGGCAGCTGAACAATCAGCGGGCGGCGTTTGAGAAACAGATCGCGGACGAAAAGGCCACGCAGGCGGCCGCGGCGGCGCGAATTGCCGCGCTCAATCAACAGCCGGACGCTATGCCGGCTCGCTCCATTTCGGGGGGAATTTTTGGCGCGCCCCTCTCGTCGCTGTCGGTGACTTCGCCTTACGGATACCGGGTTCACCCCATCACGAAAACGCGACGGCTCCATGCCGGCACGGACTTCGGGATAGGTTGCGGAACTCCGATTTATGCCTCGCAGTCCGGAACCGTGACCTTCGCCGGCTGGGAGGGGACCGGCGGCAAATCGACTTATATCAACCACGGCACCATCAACGGTTCCAAGTGGCAGACGACCTACCGCCACCAGTCCCAGTTCAAAGTTTCGGTCGGCGCTTCCGTGCAAAAGGGCCAGGTCATCGGCTTGGTCGGTTCGACCGGCGGTTCTACCGGGTGCCACCTGCACTTTGAAGTGTGGCAAAACGGGAAAACTATCAACCCGCTGGGGGTGTTGTAGGCGGTCGCCTCACGCGGGCGGCGTCACCAGACCGGGTTCGCGAGGGGACGGCCTTGTGCAGTGTCAGTGACGAGTCCGTGACCAATCGGTGACTAATCGGTGACGAAACCGTAATGGGCTGGCGGCCACCCGGCCTTGTGACGTCCGAGGGCGCCGCGGGGAAAAGTTGGCAGGCCGCGCTTTTGCGCTAAAATTGCACTCTATGGGTAAAAAAGCTGCTAAGGGGGCGGGTCAGCCAGGGAAGTTGACCCCCTCACAGCGTGCCAAAGCGGAGTCGGATGCCAAGAAAGTCATCGCCCGGAACAAGAAAGCCGCGCACGATTATTTCTTGGAGGACCGCTACGAGGCGGGATTGTCGCTGACCGGCACCGAAGTCAAGGCTTTGCGGATGGGACGGGCTTCGCTCGCGGAAGCCTGGGTTGAAGTTGACCGCGGGGAAGCGTGGCTGCAAGGGGCGAATATCCCGGAATATTTTTACGGGTCCTGGACGAATCACGCTCCGAAACGGAAGCGCAAACTGCTGTTGCATAAGCGCGAAATCGCGAAACTCGAGGGGGCTGTCACTGCGAAAGGCTACACGATTGTGCCGGTAGAGCTATATTTTGTGGGCGGACGCGCGAAAGTGGAGATTGCAGTGGCGAAAGGCAAGCAAGAGTGGGATAAGCGTCAAACTATCCGCCAGCGCGAGGACGACCGCGAGGCGCAGCGGGCTTTGCGGGAGGCGAACCGGCGCTCCCGGTAATCGCTGTGGGAGGCCGGGGCTGGCGCAGCCTGGTGCGGACGACCTGGCCGGAGCACCGCGAGCACAGTGCCATACCGGATAAGGTTCGGCGGGCTGGCGAGGTTCGGTAAAAGCTGGCGTGCCGCCGCTTTTACCGCGGGCGGCGGGGTTAGTCTGTCGGAGCTGACTTGAGGTACTGATGCTCGGCGCGGATGGCTTTGACCAGTTCAGCGTGGGCATTGGCGCCATATTTCGCTGAGAATTCCTGCCATTCCTGGACCGCTTGCGGATCTAAGTGCATCATGGCCTGGAGGTTGCCCGCGCTGTCGCTGGCGGTGATGGCCTCGCCGTCCTCCGAGCCAGCCCATTCGCGAAACACCCGGTAGCCCTCGGCGCGGAACGCCTCTGTGTAGGCCGCGGCCGCCGCGTTGCGATCGGCACGATACGAGGCGACTTCTTCATCAGGAATCCAATAGGCATCGACCAAGGTCATGCCGTTGCGGTGGGTTTTCGTGTCTCCCGGCGCCAACTCGAAGTCGTCGGGAGGCCAGGAGTCGTCCTCCGGTTCGGTGCGGGCGATTTCGGCTTGAAACAGTTCCAGCGCGTCAGAGGAAAACAGGACGAAATACACGTTGTCTATTGGGGATTCTGCGTTTTGGGAGGGGCTTTGAGCTGCGGAATCGCCGGTCGGGTCGGTGTCACGAGAGGGGTGGGTACCGGCGGCCCACTCGCGTACGGCTGCCACGCCGATGCGCGCGACTTCGGCCATGTCCCAGCCGTAGACTCCGCCGGATATGGCGGGAAACGCCACGTCGCGGGCGCCCACTCGAGCGGCTTCACTCAAGGAGTTCGCAAAAGCGTTGTGCAGCAGCTGCGGGTCGGTTTGTCCGGCGTGACGGTTGGGCCCGACGGTGTGAATGACCCACCGCGCCTCCAGGTTGAACCCCCTGGTGGCGACCGCTTCGCCCACCGGCAGGCCGTCGGGAAAACGAGTCTCGCGCAGCTTGCGACAGGCCGCAAGCAGCTCCGGACCGGCAGCTCGGTGAATCGCTCCATCGACACCGCCGCCCCCCAATAGTGAGGAGTTCGCGGCGTTGACAATCGCGTCCACATTCATCTCGGTGAGGTCTCCGCCAATCGCGTGTATCTGCATTTTTGTTCCCTTTCGGCTAGGTTTTCAGTCTAGCGTGAAGCGAGATAAACGTCGCGGGGAGATGCGGATTTTCGCGTCAACAGTGCCCTGTGCGGGGGAACCTGCGACTAAGCATTCAGACAGGGCAGAGTGGACATGAATCCCGTGATGGGAATCCTCTCAAATTGAGAGCCATACATGGTGTCATATATGGTGTCGAGTTTAATATGGGGTTTAAGTCGCGTATATGCGCAGTTCAAGTGCCCTGTGTGGGGCTTGAACCCACGACCAACGGATTATGAGTCCGCTGCTCTGACCGACTGAGCTAACAGGGCGTAAACATCCTAACAAGTTACCGAGCTCAGGTGGTATTTCTGGACGCCGCGAATTTGCATTTTCGGTGTTGCCGCCGGGAAGCGTGGAAATGCCCGCGAGGGAAGGTAGCCCACTGAGATACAGTGGAGTTCATGAGCCTGAGGAAAAGCAAAATCCCCGCGGAGCTGAAACCACTGCTGCCCCGCGGCGGACGCAACTGTGCACCGCTGTACTTTGCGGACCAAGACTTGTGGCTGTTCGCCGACCCCAGCGGCTTAATCAGGCGAGACAGCGAGGTAACCCGCTGGGAGTGGCATGAGGTGCAGCAAATTGGGTGGGACCGCGATACCGATACTCTGAGTGTGACCTGGCCCGACCCGGGCAAAGCGCCGCTGCTGCTGAAGAACCCGGATTCGGCCATGCTTAAGGCCTTCGGGGACTACGCGCGGATTTACCTGCAAAAGTCCCAAATCTATACCCAGTTTTCGACGCTGCCCTCCGGGACGACAGTGCGGATTGCGGTGCGGGCCAAGGCTGATGGGAGCCGCTTTTCCGAAGTCGTGGCCTTCGGGGCGCTGGCGCCGGGCGACCTCTCCGCACTGTCCAGTTTGGAATCCCAGGTGCGCGACATGGCGGGTTTACCGGCTTGATACCGGCAACCTCGCAGCGAGTGGACATTCGCGAAAAGGTTCTGTTAGAATCTTATCCGCAATCCCGCGTAGCTCAACGGCAGAGCGTCCGACTGTTAATCGGCAGGTTGCTGGTTCGAATCCAGCCGCGGGAGCTTTTTTGTATCCGGTATTTCGGGGTTTTCCGAGCCGTTTTTCGCTGATCCGCCGTTGGGATTTTGGGCTTTTTTCAGGTCGGTACGCGCTCCGCGCCCCGGGCGATTAGCCAGCCAATGGTCGATAGTGTCGGTGGACCAGCCGTTGGCTGTAACCTTTTCGCCCGTGCCTATCTCAACATCGGGCGCGGGCATATAGCCGCGCTGAGAATACGCCTTTAGCGTATTTTCGGAAAGACCGGTGTAAGCAGCGACGCCGCGCAGTGAAAGAAACATGGTAGCCCCTTGCATTTTGGGGAAACCCCGCCCCCTCACAGGGGCGGGGCGATTTCCTAACTATCCTTCGGCTTCTGCACCTTCTCACGGATGAGAATCAGTGCTAGAATTGCCTCAGGAAGGGAAATCAGAATCTCGATGACGGTAATCATCTTGATATCCTTTCCCCAAAGCCCCGGGGCCATCCGGGGCTTTACTGTTGTTAGAGCAGATGCCCTAACACCTCTAACTATACGCATAGATAGGCGTAGCGCCAAGCGTGGGCGTTAGAAATCGGGGATTAAATCGGGGTAGGTGGTTATATAGACCAGCAACCCCGATTTAAACGCAAATTTGCGTCGGGGGACGCGGTTGGGTCGCTCAAAAAAGCCTATCTACGCTTTAAAATGAGGCTGTGAAAGGAACCCCGGCGCCGCCGCACGGACCAGCTCAGATCCCGCCCAAAGCCAGCAAGACCAAGAAGCTGCTGGTGGGAGCGGGGATACTGTGCGCCGTGGTGGCATGCGGCAACGCGCTGGGGAGCAAAGCCAGCGATTCTGAGCCTACTGTCTCTGCTAGCCCAACCGTTTCCACCAAGGCGCCGCGCGTCACCGTGGAACCCACCCCCACGCCTTCTGACACTTCCCCCACGCAGACCCCAGAAAACACTGTGGAACCCAGTCCCACCGCCTCCACGCCGGAAGCGACCGGGGACGCCGCGACTGTGCTGGCGACCTTGCCGGTGAAAGGGCGGGCGCCGAAAACCGGGTATCGGCGTGCGGAGTTCGGCCAGAGGTGGCGCGATATCGACCGGAACGGCTGCGACACCCGCAACGACATCTTGAACCGCGATTTGACCAATAAAACCTGGCGCGCGAACACACGCGGATGCGTGGTGTTGAGCGGGATCCTGGCGGAGCCGTATTCCGGTGAAACCAGGTATTTTGATAAGTCACAAGCCTCGGCCATCCAGATTGACCACGTGGTCGCCCTGTCCGACGCGTGGCAGAAAGGCGCCCAAGCCTTGACCGCTGCGCAGCGCGAAACCCTGGCGAACGATCCGTTGAACCTGTTGGCAGTGGACGGCCGGCTCAACCAGCAAAAGTCAGACGGTGACGCGGCGACGTGGCTGCCGCCGCATAAGGACTTCCGGTGCGCCTATGTTTCGCGCCAGATTGCGGTCAAAGCGAAGTATCGGCTGTGGGTGACTGAAGCTGAACGTGACGCGATGGTACGTATCTTGAGTAATTGCCCAGGTCAGGCACTGCCTGCCGACAGTGGGGTGGTCGTACCCTCGGGGACTGTGCCGGCTTCTGTGCCGACAGAACCGCCGCCCCCGCCGCAGGACGCGGCCCCTCCCGCGGTAGACCCTGCACCACATCCCAATCAGCCGGCGAATCCCGGAGCTAGCTATGCCAACTGCCGGGAAGTCTGGGCAATCCTGGGCCGGCCCATCACCCCGCAGGATCCGGGATTCCGGGATAAATTTGACGGGGATCACGACGGGATAGGTTGCGAGTCCCGCCCCCGCTAGGGTCCGCAGTCTCGCCGGATTCCCCCTGGATTTCAGCCGAAAATCCCGACTGCGGGTAGACTGGGGGAATGGAAAAAATGCGTGTCGACGTGTGGTTGTGGGCGGTGCGACAGGTGAAGTCACGCTCTCTGGCCACCGCGGCGGCGCGCGCCGGGCACGTGAAAATCAACGGGGTCAGTGCGAAGGCCTCCAGCGCGGTACGAGTGGGGGATGAAGTACGGCTGCGGGTCGCGGGTTTCGACCGCGTCCTCAAGGTAAAAGCCTTGATTCCCAAGCGCGTGGGGGCGCCTGAAGCCGTGAAATGTTACGAGGACGTCACCCCACAACGCTTGACGAATCCCGCTAATGCGGCCGTCATTTATCGACCGCGCGGCACCGGACGTCCCACCAAAAAGGAACGCCGTCAGCTTGACGCCTTGCGCGGGCGGACGTGCTTTTGAAGTCAGTCACAGCGCCCGGCGACGCCCGGACCCGCCTGATGAGGGTTGCAAGCTCACGCAGGTTTCCCCGCAGGGTTTAGCGCACCAGGGTCTTGGCCGCATCAATCGCCTGGTCAGGAACGACCGCGGTCCCGCCAACTGCCAAGATACGCAGACCGGCACCGTGGGAGGCATAGAGGTCACGCAGCGCCAAAGTCGTGGCTTGGGGCAAACTGTTCCCGTTAACCATCAGGACCACCCCGTTCTTGAGCGACCCGGCGACGGCAGCATCGGCCAGGGCCGTGCCATTGACCAGGTAGATGTGTTGAATCGGGGACTTGTTGTAGCCCAAGGTTTTCTTGGAACGGGCTTGGGCCAGCAGGCGAGCCGTCTCGAAGCGATCCGCTCCGCCAATCCGCTTGATATTGGTCGGGTCGCTCTGAGCGGGCGTGGCTGCGGGAACCCCCGCCGAGTTCAACCAGGCTTGAATTTTCGGAATCGCGGCGCGGTATTGGGGCAGGCGCTCTTGCCAGAACGTCTGGTAGCGCTCAAACACCAGCGGAGCCAAGCCCAGCGGCCACTTTTGATAGTCATAAGTCCCGTTGATGACCGAACCGGCCATGGTCCACGACCCGGGAGTGATACCACGATGCAGGTAAGTGTCGATTTCCAACTTGAAAGATTCCCGCAGGTCGGACAGGAACGTATCATCTAGCCAAGAGTAATTGACCCCGAAATATTTGCCGTACTGTGTGACGACTTCCTCAAAAGTCGCCAGGTTGTGCGGTAGGGAGATGTCGGCTCCGTAGTAGCCGGAGCGCACCACGGAGGACAAGAACTGGTCGGCGCTGTCTTTGTTGGCTTTATAGAGTTTGGCAACTGAATCGTAGTTGGAATAATTGGCTCCAAACAAGAAATTCGACCAATTATCCTCAATGGTTTCGCGGGTATATTTCTCAGCTTCTGCACCAAACTTAATCCACTGCGAGGAGGCCGAAATCTTTTGAGCAATCTCTCCGTTTGGTTTGGACAGTTCCGTGTAATTTTGCAGGGTCTTTTGCCAGCGGGCGATGTTTTCCGCGGTCTTGGGGGTGTCGGCCGAGGGGACTTCCACCGGTCCGGAGTTGCCGTCAGAAGTTTTAGTGGTCGGCGGGGTCGGGGTGCCTCCCGAAACGAATTTGCTCAGCTGCTGGGTGGTGGCCACGGGTATGGCGCCTGTTCCTCCCAGCACGGTAATCTGAGTAATTCCGCCTTGTTGCAGACGCTTCAGAGTCGCGGCGGGAATGGTTCCGTCAGGTTGCACCAGCAGAATGGGAGTGTCCAAAGCTCCGGCCGCCAACGCGTCAACCATAGAGCCGCCGTTAGCGATCAATACCGAAATGTTGCGCGGATGGTGATTGAGCTCAACCCAACGGTCATAGAGTAGAGCCGCGGTTTCATAGCGATCCGCGCCTTGAATCTGGGCCGCTTCGACATGGTAATCGGGCGGGTAAGCGGCGTTGAGCCCTGCCGGGGTGCCACCCCACAGACCGGGGCCGCCGAGATAAGCCAGCCGATGAGTATCCATCTGGCGCAGAAAGTTGACTCGGCCAAACGTATCACCACCCCAAGGGTCGCCATAGACGATACGTCCCGGCAAAGCTCCGGCGGTGATAGCATCTGGAATTCCGTTCGGCGCCGCCAAGTACACCGTGTTGGCTTCACCATAGGCGGATGCCGCCAGAGAAGTGGCCACTCGGTCGGGACCGGCCAGACGGTCCTCGGGATTCGCCCCGTTGGCTGCCGGAACACCCATTCCGGCGAGGAGCGCCGCCCCGGCCAGACCACAAAGGAACTTTCGCTGGGAACTAACAGTCATTTTTGCACCGCACTTTCCGTAAAATAACCTGCTTATGAGGGAATTTTACCTCGACCGGCATCCCGAGAAGGCCGTTTTTGTGGCCAAAACTCGCGGCTTTAGTCCGTTTTAGTCCCAGTCGCCCAGGAAATGGCTGCGTTTGGGGAACTGGGCGCGGTAGTCGTCAGCGCGCCGACCCAGGAAGTATCCCGGCACGCATAGCACCAGGAACGCCGCGCCGAACACGAAACCGGGGGCGACGTGCATTCCCGCCACGACGAAGGCCGCCACCGACAGCACCGCACCCAGACCAGCCCCGATGGCCCACAACACTTTTGCGCCAATCGAAAACGCCAGGTGAACCAGGCCCACGGTGGCAGCCAGCACACAAGACCCGGCAATCATCAGCATGACGGTCGCTCCGGTGGTCAGCGAGTTCGGTTGTTCATAGGCGGAACCGGCATAGGTTAGGAAGTACGCCGCCAGCGCGCACCCGAAAGACCCCACTACGAACGGCCACACGTCAGCGGTGGAGCGCCACAGGGATTGTTTCGATGCCGGGGCTTTTCCGGATTTGTCGCGAGGATTGTTGCCCGCACGAGGTTCTCCCTCCGGTTTTGCGTTTGTGGGGGACTGATCGGGGTCGCCGGGTTTTTCCTGTTTGCCAAGGTTGTGCTGGGACATGACTCCTAGTCTAGTAAGATTGGGTAACTATGACTGATTTGAAACCTGTTGCGTGTCCGCTGCCAGCGCTGCCTGCAGGTGCTCCCGGGGCGGATGTGGCCCTGGAGGACGGGGTCATCCGTCGCACGATTTTGCCCGGAGGAACGCGGGTTATCACCGAGCATATGCTGGGCACCCGTGCCGCTACCGTGGCACTGTGGGTCGCACGCGGCTCTCGTGACGAAGTCGAAGGGGCGTGGGGCTCCACGCACTTCTTGGAACACCTTTTATTTAAAGGAACCCCGCGGCGCACCGCTCACCAGATAGCGATGGAATTTGACGCGGTGGGAGGTGATTCCAACGCCGCTACCGGCCGGGAATGCACCCACTACTATGCCGAAGTTTTGGGCGAGGACGTTCCCATGGCCATTGATGTTTTGATGGATATGCTGTGCGCGCCCTTGCTCAATGCCGCCGATTTTGAGATGGAACGCGGCATCATCCTCGACGAGCTGACGATGGCGCTGGATAACCCCAGCGAACAGGCTTTTGACGAATTTACCCGCCGGGTTTTTCCGGCGCATCCGCTGGGGCGTCCCATTGGCGGCACGATTGAATCGGTAAAAGCCGACACCCTGGAGGCAATAGTGGCTCACTACCAGGCCGGATATGCCCCGGATCGCCTGGTGGTGGCGGCCGCGGGAGACGTCAGCCATGACCAGGTGTGTGAACTGGTGGCGGAGTCTTTGCGCCGTCCCGATTCACCGTGGCCGCAATGGCAATCCGCACCCGACCCGGCCCAGCCCGCTTTAGACTTCAACACTGTGGCAGCCGTCCCGCTGGGCAGCCCCGCCGACCGTTGCGGGAACAGTCTCAACGCGGCTGGTCAGGGCGCATGGAAACCGGAATCCGGGGTGTTCCGAATCGCAGGAAAATTTGAACAAAGCCGCATCATTATTGGCGGACCAGGACCGGGGGTAGCGGACGCGAATATGCCCGTCATGAATGTGCTGAACACCGTGCTGGGCGGAGGAATGAGCTCGCGTCTGTTCCAAAATATCCGGGAAAAACGCGGTCTGGCCTACACCACTTACGCGTTCAACTCGTCGCATCGGGACGCGGGCAGTTTCGGGGTGACCGCGACCTGCAATCCGGCGAATGTGGATGAGGTAGCGGCGCTGCTGCGTGCCGAGCTGGAGGAAATCGCCACCAACCCAATCCCCGCGGACGAGCTAGCCCGAGCCAAAGGGCAACTGCGCGGAGCCACCTTGCTGAGTTTGGAGGATAACACTGTGCGTGCCAATCGCCTGGCTCATGCCGAAATCTTGCGCGGGGCCTATATCCCGCTGGCCACGAAGCTGGACCAGATGCAGGCCGTCACCGCTGCACAAGTGCGGGATTGGGCGGCTGAACTGGCGAAACGTGCCACCATCGAGGTGCGATTGGGGCCGGGGGAATAAAACTGTCCCCGGCGGTTCCGCCAAACCCCGCGTCCACATGGCGGACGGAGCTTCCATCATGTGAACAAAGCGCTTAAGATGACTGCATGAGTACTTTTGGGCGTTTTTCAGTAGCAATGGTGACTCCTTTCCACGCGGATGGTTCAGTGGATTACGAATCCGCCGCTCGCTTGGCGAAGCACCTGGTGGACACCGGCTGCGACGCCATCTTGGTTTCCGGCACCACGGGGGAAGCCCCCGCCACGCACTTAGACGAAAAAGCCCAGCTGTTGCAAACTGTACGGCGTGCGGTAGGCCCAGACATCAAAGTCATCGCCGGGGTCAGTTCCAACGATACGGCTCACACGGTCGCGATGGTGCGGTCGGCCGCTCAGAACGGCGCCGACGGATTGCTGGTGACCGCACCCTACTACAATCGGCCCTCCCAAGACGGCATTGTCGCTCACTTCCAGGCGGTTCACGAAGAAAGTGACCTGCCCATTCTGGTCTATGACATTCCGGGTCGCACCGGGGTACGCATTGCCCCCGAAACGATGGACCGGCTGGCCCGGCTGGAGCGCGTGCGGGGCGTGAAAGACGCGACCGGCAACGTGAGCGCTGGTATCCAGGCTATGCGGCGCACCGGACTGGAATGGTACAGCGGCGACGACGGGTTAAATTTTTACTTTATGGCAGGCGGCGCTTCCGGGGTCATTTCGGTAGTGGGACACGTGGAAGGCAAACGGATTTCAGCCCTGCTGGATGCCGTTGCTGCCGGCGACCTGGCCCGTGCGCGGGAATTGGACGCACAGCTGGAACCCTCGAATCGCGCCATTATGCGCGCTGGTCAGGGGGCGACTTACGCAAAACAGGCCGTTTACGCCCTGGGGCTGATTGAGTCCCCGCGTCCGCGCCTGCCGCTGGTGGAACCGAGCGAGACCGAAATCGCCGATATCTGTCGGGCTCTGGTGAGCCAAGGACTGCTGCAAAAATAACCGGCGCGGCCTGACGCCACGCCACGAAAAGGGAGGAAGCGGAAATGCTGAAAGTCGCGGTAATCGGGGCCAAAGGTCGCATGGGCAGCCAAGTCTGCGCTGCGGTCAGCGCCGCGCCGGATATGGAACTGGTCGCCCAACTGGACCGTGACGATGACATCACCGCTGGTTTGCGCCGTGCCCATGCCACCCACGCGGTCGACTTCACTATTCCGGCCAGCGCGGAAGCCAACGTGATGGCGGCCCTGCAAGCCGAAACGCACGTGGTGGTGGGCACGACCGGCTGGAGCGAGGACGCCTACCAGCGGGTTCGCCAAGCCGCCCAGGCCGCCGGGCGTTCCGTGCTGATTGCCCCCAATTTTGCCATTTCCGCCGTGCTGGCCATGAAGTTTGCGGCCGCGGCAGCCCCGTACTTTGAATCCGTGGAAATCCTCGAAATGCACCATCCTGACAAACTCGATGCCCCTTCCGGCACCGCCATCGCCACCGCGAAAGGCATAGCCGCGGCGCGCGAGGCTGCCGGTGCCCCCGCCTTCCCGGATCACACCGAATCGGATCCGCAAGGGACGCGCGGCGGAAAAATCGCGGGCGTGCCGGTTCACGCCGTGCGTTTGCGCGGCCTGTACGCTCATGAGGAAATCCTTTTCGGTAACCCCGGCGAGCAGCTGGTGGTGCGCACTGATTGCTTTGACCGCGTGTCCTTTATGCCCGGAGTGCTGCTGGGGCTACGCAAAGTCGCCACTTTCCCCGGACTCACTATCGGCTTGGAGCCGCTGCTGGGGCTCTAGGCGCGGCGTTCCTCTTTCCCGTTCCTATTCCCGTTTCCTCCCACCCATCACAAGGGCCGAGCCGGATTTTTGTTCCTGCGGCGTGCGTTCCCGGGCGGGTGGGCACGCCTGGGGGAGGGGCAAACCGCTAAGATAGGGGGGTGAGTGAAGATATTTTTCAGCTGCCACAGCCCGGCCCGGCCCAACCCGATGTCTTGCGAGTGGTGCCCTTGGGCGGCCTGGGCGAAGTCGGCCGCAACATGACCGTTTTGGAAACCGAAGGCAAAATCCTGATTGTGGATTGCGGGGTGCTGTTTCCCGAAGAGATTCAGCCCGGGGTGGACCTGATTCTGCCGGATTTCACCTATATTCAAGACCGGATGGAAGACGTGGTGGGCGTGGTGCTGACCCACGGACACGAGGATCACATCGGAGCGGTGCCCTACCTGTTGAAACTGCGCGAGGATATTCCCGTCTACGGTTCGCACCTGACGATAGCGCTCGTAGAACCGAAACTTTTGGAACACCGCTTGTCAACCACGAACCTGCGGGTCAAAGCAGAGGGCGAGCGGCTCGACTTGGGACCGTTCCACCTGGAGTTTTGCGCTGTAAACCACTCGATTCCCGACGCCTTGGCGGTCATGGTGCGTACAAAAGCCGGCTCCGCGCTGATTACCGGGGACTTTAAGATGGACCAGCTGCCCCTGGACGGGCGCATTACCGACCTGCGTGCTTTCGCGCGCTGGGGGGAGGCCGGGGTCGACCTGTTCTGTGTAGACTCCACGAATGCCGAGGTCCCGGGATTTATTGCCTCCGAACGGGAAATCGGACCCGTCCTCGAGGACGTATTCCACCACGCTACCGGCCAGATTGTCGTGGCATCGTTTGCCTCCCATGTACACCGGGTGCAGCAGGTGTTGAACGCCGCCGCGAAGTCTAACCGCAAGGTCGCCCTGGTGGGGCGGTCTATGGAACGCAATATGACCATCGCCGCGGAGGCCGGTTACATGACCGTGCCGGACGGGGTGCTGATTGACCTCAAGGACGTCAATTCCCTGCCCCCCGAACGCCGTGTGTACATGGCTACCGGCTCGCAGGGCGAACCGATGGCCGCCCTGTCGCGGATTGCCAACCGCACTCATCGGACGATTTCTATCGGCCAGGGCGACACGGTGGTGCTGGCGTCCTCCTTGATTCCCGGCAACGAAAACTCGGTGGGGCGCGTCATCAACCAGCTCATTCGTCTGGGCGCGCAGGTCGTGCACAAGGGTAATTCGAAGGTTCACGTGTCCGGTCACGCCGCCACGGGCGAGCTGCTCTATGCCTACAACATCGTGAAGCCAAAGAACGTGATGCCCATTCACGGCGAGATTCGCCACTTGGTCGCCAACGGGAAACACGCCGTGAAAACCGGGGTCGATCCGCGCCACGTCATGCTTGCCGAGGACGGGGTGTGCGTGGAAGTCAAGAACGGTGAGGCCCAGATTGTGGGTCAGGTGCCGTGTGACTTCATCTATGTGGACGGCACCTCTATCGGGGAGATTGGGGAGTCCGAACTTTATGACCGCCGCGTGCTGGCCCAAGAGGGGTTTGTGGCGGTTTACGTGGTGATGGAGATGAGTACGGGGACTATCCTCGCTGGTCCGACCGTCATAGCCCGCGGGGTGGCGGAAAACGATGACGTGTTTCGGGATATTGAGCCGGCCATTGCTGACGCGTTGAGCGCGGCTGCGGCCGACGGACAAGCCAGCGTGCGGGACATGGAGCGGGTCGCCCGCCGCACCTTGGGCCGTTGGGTGTCCAAGCGGTTGAAGCGCGCCCCCATGATTGTGCCCCTAGTGCTGGAAGCTGACTAGCTCAGGGAGAATCGCCGTGGCTCGTTTCATTTCCACTCAATCAATCAACCTGGAACTACCCTTGCGGGTTGACCACCTACCCGATCAGGGTGCCGAAGTCCGTGCCTCCATCATGGAAGGGGCGGTCGTGGCCGGAGGTTTCTTTGTGGTCGCCACCGTGGCGCGACAAGGCATCGCCGCCTGCGTGACGGCCCCCCTGGGGACCGGCCCGAACTCGATTCAGGCCCGGCACTCCTTGGGCAGAGAAGGGATTTTCGTGCTTTCCCACGAAATTGTGGGAGATATCGGGTTGCGGATAGCGGCCATAGATTCCGAAGGGGTGCGTAGCGTCATTACGTCCCCCGGCGTAGAAATTGAGCCCGACCCGCGCGACCTGGAGGGGATAATTCTGCGGGACAATGATTATGTTTTTGCCAGCCTCAACGACCTGGCATATCCACAGCTAGCTGAGATTCTCACGAACTGGATTGAACAGCTGCCGAGCAATCTGTTCCTGGCAGTGGCGGGGGGCCCGCTGGTCGGGGAAGTCGACCTTGACGTGATGGTAAAAATCCTGGCCAGGGCAGATTTGCTGACATTGAACAAGCATCAGACTGAGACGGTGCGGATGCGCTTGGGACGCGGTCCCATTGCTGAGGTGTTGCGCCGTTACGTAAAACCAGAGACGATTTTGGTGCTGCGTGATGGACCAAACGGGGCTGCGATTCAGGAATTCGCGGGGCAGATGCCGCGAGGAGTGCCCGCCTACCCCACTGACTTGGTGGACACAACTGGAGCTGGAGAAGCCCATACCGGGGTCCTGCTGGCCTCGCTGATGATGGGGCTGCCGCTGGACCAGGCTTGTGAGCGGGCGAACGCGGCCGCCTCGCTGGCGATGGGGCGACGGGGTTACTACCTAATTCCCACAGCTTCCCAAATCGATAACTTCCTGGCTACGAACTCTCGGCTATAATCCCACCTTTTTCGGCGTGGGAGTGCCAAAAAAGGTCCCCGAGCGGATAGCCTAAAAACGCTATGAGTGCGACCAAAACACAAGCTAAAACCAACCCGTCGAAACGCGGGGCTGCTGGCGGCAATCGAAAAACAGCTCGACCGGGCAATCGACCCGAGCCGACTCGCTCCACTTTGGACCCCCAGGTCAAACGCGACATTTTGGGGCTGTGCCTCATCGCTCTGGGGATTTTGGTAGCTCTGCGGGAATGGTTCGGCCTTTCCGGTACGGCCGGGAACGTGATTCATGTGACTTTCGCGGGAATTTTTGGTGTGTTTGCAGTCATTTTGCCCATTGGTCTAGGGTTTCTCGCCGTGCGTTTGTTCCTGCGGGGTCGTTTCCTTCCCGACCCGGACAATGACGGTGTCACCGAGGCAGAAGCTGCGGAAGTCGCCGCGCTTCGCGGCGCGCAAGAAACCCGGATTCTGGTGGGACTTTTGGTTATCTTGGGAGCGCTGGCGGGAATGGTGCATGTGGCGAAGGGTTTACCCTGGCCCTCCACCGGTTTTCCCGAGATTATGGCGGCCGGAGGTCTGCTGGGCTGGTTCTTCGGTCATCCTATCGGCGTGCTGTTTTCGCCGTGGGGAGCATTCCCGCTGCTGGTCATCATGATGCTGATTGGAGTCCTCATCACCGGGGGAATTCCGGCAGCGACCCTGGTGACGCTGATTCGGCAGCGTTTTGCCCGACTGGCTCCAGGTCACGACCTCAGCGATGCAGAGTCGGAGGTCGTGGACCTCAGCGGTGCTACTGAAGTCATGGCCCCTTCGCGGATGCCGTGGAAACGCCGTCGCCCCCAATCCGATGCGGACGAAACCAAGGTCATGGAGTCGGACTCGACCTTGACCGCTCAGTCCACAGACCCTGTCGCGACACAGACTCTCCCGGAGCCGCCCGCGACCGGAGCCACCGAACTGCTGCCTTCTCGGAAACGCGGGGGACGGCATAAGGCCGAAACCAAACCGGCCGAGGCGACACCGCAGCCCGAACCGTCTGCCAAAACTCAGGACACTCTGCCGGAGCGGGTCCACACCGGCTTGGGACACGACATCGACTACCACCTGCCCTCCCTTGACCTGTTGAAAGTCGGGCCTGAACACGTGAAACGTTCCCCGGCCAACGACCGCGTTATCGAGTCCCTGACCAATGTCTTTCAGCAATTTGGGGTCGCGGCTGAGGTTACCGGTTTTTCACGCGGGCCGACGGTGACCCAGTACGAAGTCACACTCGGTCCGGGAGAAAAAGTCTCGAAGGTAGAAGGGTTGTCCAAGGACATCGCCTACGCGGTGGCGTCCCCGGAAGTACGGATTTTGTCTCCCATTCCAGGTAAATCCGCGATTGGGATTGAAATCCCCAACGCGGATCGCGAAAACGTTTACCTCGGTGACGTGCTGCGTTCCGAAGCGGCCTCGCGCCTCACACATCCGCTGGTCACCGGGGTCGGCAAGGACGTGGAAGGCGACTACGTCCTTACAAACATTGCCAAGACCCCGCACCTGCTGGTCGCCGGGGCGACCGGGTCGGGTAAATCTTCGTTCATTAACTCGATGATTACCTCCATCATGATGCGAGCCACCCCGGAACAGGTCCGGCTCATTTTGGTCGATCCGAAACGGGTGGAACTCACCGCCTACGCCGGGATTCCCCACCTGGTCACGCCCATTATTACCTCGGCAAAGAAAGCCGCGGCGGCGCTGGAATGGTGCGTCAACGAGATGGATATGCGCTACGACACCCTGTCGAACTACGGATACCGTCACGTTGACGATTTCAATCAGGCGCTGCGCGCCGGCAAGGTACAAAAGCTACCCGAGTCGCGTTTTGAGCCCGAATGGATGCCTTACCTGCTGGTCGTGGTGGACGAGCTGGCCGATTTGATGATGATTGCGCCGCGAGACGTGGAAGCCTCCATTCAACGCATCACCCAGCTGGGTCGCGCGGCGGGAATCCACCTGGTGTTGGCGACGCAGCGTCCCTCCGTGGACGTGGTCACGGGCATTATCAAAGCTAACGTGCCTTCCCGGCTGGCTTTCGCGACTTCCTCGAACCAGGATTCCCGCGTGATTTTGGACCAGTCCGGAGCAGAAAAACTCATCGGTCAGGGCGATGCCCTCTACCTGCCCAGCGGCGAATCCAAGCCCCAGCGGGTGCAGGGAGCCTGGGTCTCGGAGGAAGAAATCACCCGGGTCGTCGCCCACGTCAAGGCACAGATGGAACCCGTGTATCGCGAAGGTGTCACCAGCGAACAGAACAGCGAAGAAGCCAAGGTTCCCGAAGAAATCGGCGATGACCTAGACGATGTGCTGGCCGCCGCCGAACTGGTGGTTTCCACCCAGTTCGGTTCCACTTCGATGATTCAACGCAAACTGCGCAAAGGATTCGCCAAAGCCGGTCGGTTGATGGACATCCTCGAAACTTACGGGGTCGTGGGACCCTCGGAAGGCTCCAAACCACGCGAAGTCCTGGTTACGAACGAGGAACTGCCCGGTGTCCTGGCCATGCTGCGCGGAGAAACCGAGGCTGTGCCGGACCTCCCGCCGGACGGGGAGGAACCGGAATACGATACCGGGGAACCTTTTGACGACTCTGCAGACGGGGAGCCTCCGGCACAGGCCCCGGAAGCCGATGACGCTGACACCCGCCCGCTCGACCCCACGCCGACATTTTCCGATGGGCCCGACCCGGCGACCCCGGCAGCCCAGGTGGGCCGCCAAGAATTATACGATTCGGACGACACCGAGCCTTTGCCGTTCTGACTAGGATGGATTCATGACCGCAAACCCGCAGGGAGCGCCGCAGCCGCCCGCGCCCCCGAACTTTAACATCGCCAATGTGCTGACGGTTATCCGCCTGATTTTGGTGCCGGTATTTATTTGGTTGATGCTGATGCCGGGGGTGAAGGCACAAGTGTGGGCCTTCGTGGTGTTCGCCGTGGCCTCCGCGACCGACAAGTTGGACGGGACCCTGGCGAGAAAACTGAACCTGATTACTGATTTCGGCAAACTCGCCGATCCCATCGCCGATAAAGCCCTGGTACTCAGCGCATTTGTGCTGCTGAGTCTGCACTGGCCGGTGTTTTGGGCGGTCACTGTCCCAGTTTTGGTGCGGGAATTGGGGATTACCCTGATGCGCCTAGTGTTGGCACGCCGGGGGCGGGTCATGCCCGCCAGCCGCGGCGGCAAACTAAAGACCGTGACCCAGATGGCGTTGATTTTGCTGCTGTTGATTCCGTGGGAAGCCCTGGTGCCCGCGGCGTGGCCGGTGGTGCGCATCGTGGCGATAATCCTGTCCGTCGTGGTCGTAGTCATTACGGTTTTCACCGGGATTGACTATGTGCGCCAGGCCTTGCACCCAGCTGAGGAACATTAGCCGCGTTCCCGAGGTGTTGTGCTGGGAGCGGCAATCAGTCCTGGGGATGAGATTCCCGGGAATAAAATCCTGACAAAGGCGGTTAAACTGAGTGTGATGAACCAAAAAGATACCTTTGCCAACATGAAGTTGCCTTACGCGCTACGTCCGGGGATTAGCCCGGAGCGTTCGGTCAGGCCGGCGAATCGTGCGGGGGTGCGAAGCCTACCTAAAAAGCGGTATTCTGATTCCATGATGCAGATTTCTCCAGTTGCTAAAGCCTCCACGCCAGTTTTGCGGCGCGAGCTCGGGGAGGTTTTGCGTCAACTGCGCCAAACTCGCGGCCTGACTTTGCGTGATGTTTCGGCGAAGGCGCGCGTGTCGTTGGGTTACCTGTCCGAGGTGGAACGCGGTCAGAAGGAAGCCTCCAGCGAGTTGCTGGCCTCCATCTGTTATGCGTTGGACGCGCCGGTTTCTTTCGTACTCCATGAAGTCGCGGATCGGATAGCTGTGGTCGAGGGCGTGGTGGTCCCCGAGCTGGTGCCCGATGAGCTGCTGGACAGCATCGACTGCGCCCCGATTTCCTGATGCCTCAATTCCAGGGCGGTCCGGTGCAGCGCGGCATGACGCGCTCTCAGTTTAAGCAAGCGCTCTCCGAGGTGTTTCCGCACGGTTTGGGCGAAACTCTGGCCAGCGACCAAGTACTGACAGAATGGGGCATGACCGCGCTCCAGGCGTTAGAACGCGGCGCGGATCCTCTCGCGGTGTGGCAAGCCCTGTTGCGCGCCACCGATCGAGACACAGAAGAAAACCTGTTCTGGCATCGCCGGGATTTACGCGCGTCGCGTCACTAGCCCCTGCCCGCGGCCCAAATGCTACTGCCTGGCGAGCAAATCCCGAGGTCGGGTTGGTTTTAATCTTTGGGCTGGTTTCGCGGTAAAGTTGAGGAATGCTTACAAAAATGTCCTCTTTCTTTGTCCGCACCCTGCGTGAAGACCCGGTAGAAGCCGAAGTGGAGTCCCACAAGTTACTGGTGCGGGCGGGCTATATTCGCCGTGCCGCGCCAGGGATTTACACCTGGCTACCGTTGGGGTTGAAAACTTTGCGGCGCGTGGAAAAGATCGTGCGTGAAGAGATGGACCGTATTGGGGGACAAGAACTGCAGTTCCCGATGCTGCTGTCCAGCGAACCTTACGTGGCGACGAACCGTTGGGAAGAGTTCGGCCCTTCGCTGTTCAAGCTCAAAGATCGCAAAGACGGGGATTACCTGCTGGCCCCCACTCACGAAGAAATGTTTACCCTGGCGGTAAAAGACCTGTACACCTCGTACAAAGACCTGCCGGTCATTCTGTACCAGATGAAGGAAAAGTACCGCGATGAGGCTCGTCCGCGCGCGGGAATCATTCGGGGTCGCGAGTTCGTGATGAAAGACTCCTATTCCTTTGACCTCACGGATCAGGGGCTGGAGCATTCTTACGCCCTGCACCGCGGAGCTTACCGGCGGGTCTTTACCCGTATCGGGCTGGATTACGTCATTTGTCACGCTTTGAGCGGCCCGATGGGTGGTTCCGCCTCCGAAGAATTCCTGTTCCCCTGCGCTGTTGGCGAGGACACGTTCGTGAAGTCCCCCGGAGGCTACGCCGCCAACGCGGAGGCCGTCACCACCATCGCTCCTGAGCCCCTCCCTTATGACGACGCACCCGCCGCAGAAGTACGGCCGACCCCGGACTCCACCACGATTGAAACGTTGGTGGACCAGGCGAACAAACTCTATCCGCGCTCGGACCGGCCTTGGGAAGCTAGCGACACGCTGAAAAACGTGGTGGTGGTCGCCGACTATCCTGACGGGCACAAAGAAGTCCTGGTTATTGGGGTCCCCGGCAACCGCGAGGTTGACATGAAACGCTTGGAGGCGAGCCTGTCTCCCGCTGACGTGCGTATGGCGGAGGCCAAAGACCTGGAGGCCTACCCAGATTTGGTGCCGGGCTACATCGGCCCGCAGGTCATCGGCCCGAACTCACCGAAACGCACAACGGACGAGGACGGCAATCCTGTCGGTTCCCCGCGCTACCTCATAGACCCGCGGATTGTCCCGGGCACGCGCTGGGTGACAGGAGCCAACCAAGCCGGAATGCACGTTTTCAACCTGGTGTGCGGGCGCGATTTTACGGCCGATGGCACTATTGAGGCCGCGGAAGTCTTGGAGGGCGACCCGGCTCCTGATGGTTCGGGGCCATTGACATTGGAGCGCGGCATCGAAATCGGTCACATTTTCGCGCTGGGACGCAAGTACGCCCAGGCTCTGGGGCTGAGTGTGCTGGACGAAAACGGTAAGGCACAAGTCGTGACGATGGGCTCTTACGGTATTGGTGTGTCGCGCCTGGTGGCGGCCATTGCTGAAGAAAACCACGACGAGAGGGGACTGATGTGGCCGCTCAATATCGCTCCGTTCCAGGTTCACGTGCTGGCCACCGGCAAAGACCCAGAGATTTTTGCCACTGCCGAAAAGCTCGCATGTCAGCTCGATGCAGCCGGTATTCAAGTTCTGTACGATGACCGCCCGAAGGCCTCCGCCGGGGTGAAGTTCAAGGACGCGGAACTGTTGGGAATGCCCTTTGCGCTGGTCGTGGGCAAGGGATTAGCTGAGGGCAAGGTCGAGATTCGTCAGCGCCGCGAGGGCACAACTGTGGAAACCTCCCCGGAGAACTGCGTGGAGGAACTGCTGCAGGCCATCGCGGATGAGGGAGCAAAAACGGCTTTCTCCCTCAGCTCCACTGAGCTGATTGGCGAGCCTGATCAGTGGGAAAAGGATCAAAACTAGGCGCCCGGGCGGTGGCAAAGAGAGGTCAACATGGCATTTCGTGAGATACGCGTGGTGGGGGATCCCGTGCTGCGCACCCCTTGTGACTGGATCACAGACCCGCGCGACCCCGGCGTGAAACAGCTGGTCGAGGACCTGTTAGAGAACGTGGACGAGGACGGTCGCGCCGGGTTGGCGGCGAACCAAATCGGGGTCAGCCTGCGGGCATTTTCCTGGAACATTGACGGGGAAGTCGGCTACGTTTTGAACCCCAAACTGGTTGCCACGAGCGAAGATGAATTCCAGGATGGCGACGAGGGCTGCCTGAGTGTGCCGGGGCTGTTTTACCCGACGAAACGCGCTTGGTATGCCCGCGTGGAAGGCATCGACCTGGACGGAAAACCGCTGGTGGTTGAGGGTGAAGAACTGATGGGGCGCTGCCTGCAGCACGAATGTGACCATCTGGAGGGACAGCTGTACCTGGACAGATTGGAACGCAAATACCGCAAGGAAGCGCTGCAGCAAATTCGGAAAATGGGTTGGTAGACCCCGGATAGGCGTGCAACTGCCACCGGTTTAGCGCATAATAGAAACATAAGTTACCTCGTTGTGATTCGGTGTTCGGAGGGGAAGCCGCAATACCGGCCCGTTGAGCTGTGGCTCAACTCGAGCACAACAGGAGGTAACCATGAACCAATACACGCGAGGTGTCCTGTTTATTCACACGGCGCCCAGGGCGTTGTGTCCCCATATTGAGTGGGCGGCGGGGACGGTTTTGAACACCGAAGTCAGTTTGGATTGGACCGTCCAAGAGGCCGACCCGACGTTTTTTCGCGCCGAATTTTCTTGGGTAGGCATGGTCGGAACCGGTGCCAAGTTGGCTTCAGCTCTGCGCGGGTGGGAACACTTGCGCTATGAAGTGACCGAGGACGCGGCTCCCGGCACGGACGGCGGACGCTGGTCCCACACTCCGGAATTGGGAATTTTCTATGCCCAAACCGATAGCGTGGGCAACGTGGTGGTGCCGGAAGGCAGAATCTTGGCGGCGTTGGAACACGCGGATAATCCCTTGCAAATGCGCCGTGAGCTGGACTTAGCTTTGGGGCGCGCGTGGGACGAGGAACTGGAACCGTACCGTTGGGCGGGTGTCGGTGCTCCCGTGAAGTACCTGCACAAGGTCGTGTGAGCCCTTTCTCAGAGTTGCTAACGTTGCCAGTGCGGGGAAAATTCGGTGTAAATTCCCCACGGAGGCTCGGTTTCATATATCCTGAAACTATGACGAACAATGCTTCCGCCCACGCGGAACAATCTCAAAAGGATCGCGCAAACAAATCTCAGCCTGGTCTTGGTTTCAAAAAAGGATCGATTGTCCAAGAATTTTATTATGACGATGACGTCGATGAGACACTGCGTCGCGCCATTGAGGACTTCCTCGGAAACGAACTGGTCGACGAAGATTACGGGGATGTCTCTGACGGGGCGCTGATTTGGTGGCGCGCCGAAGACGGCGAAGTCGATGATTTGGCGGATTTATTAGTTGACGCCTCTGGAAACCTCGACGATGGCGGGCTGATTTGGGTCATGACTCCCGTGTCCGGTAAGCCAAACTCGGTGGATACTCAGTTCGTCGAGGAGGCCGCGAAAACCGCTGGTCTGCGGGTTATGTCATCCTCTCACGTGAGCCCCGATTGGCTGGGAATCAGCCTCATGGCGCGCGGCACGAACCGCTGAAATCCGCCTCTATTAAATCCTCGCCCGTCCCGGCCCTAAGTTTCAGAAAAAGGGGCTAATGTCGTAAGATTTAGGGGCTTATGAAAACCAAGCGGACCGGACTGGCCGGCAGACCGCAAGAACAAACGATTTTGGAGACAAAGTGAAGAGCACTGTTGAAAACCTCAACCCCACAAAGGTCAAGTTGGCAATCGAGGTTCCCTACGAGGAATTCAAGCCCGAGATGGACAAGGTTTTCAAGGAATACGCCAAACAGGTCAACATTCCCGGTTTCCGCCGCGGACACGTCCCGGCTCGCGTGCTGGAATCCTACATCGGCCGCGGCGCGGTCATCGAGGACGCGGTCAATCACGCGCTGCCGGAATACTACGGCCAAGCTGTGCAGGAACATAAGATTGCTCCGATGGGCCAGCCTAACGTGGACGTGACCGATACCCCCAACATTGAGGGCGAAGCCGGCGGCGATTTGAAGTTTACGGTGGAAGTGGAAGTGCGTCCCGAGGTCAAGCTGCCCGATTTCTCAAAGCTCAGCTTGGAAGTCGACGCGATTAAAGACGACCCGAAAGCCCTGGACACCGAGCTGGACAACCTGCGTCGTCGCTTCGCGACTCTGAAAACCGTGGAGCGCGCCGTCAAGCAGGACGACTTCGTCACCCTGGACCTTAAGACCGAGATTGACGGCAAAGAGGTCGATTCCCTGAACCAGACCTCCTATCACGTTGGTGCCGGTGGTTTAGTCGAGGGCCTGGATGAGGCTTTGAAGGGTTTGAAAGCCGGAGCAACTAAGACATTTGAGACCCAGCTGAAGTCTGGGCCGCACGGGGGAGAGACCGCTCAGGTTACCGTCACCGTGGATTCCGTGAAGGAACAGGTCTTGCCGGACGCTGACGATGAGTTCGCCATGATGGTTTCCGAACACGACACCATCGATGAGCTGAAGCAGGAACTTGCGGAAAACGTGGATCGTCAGGCTCGCGCTGGACAGGCTATGTCGGCTCGCGACAAGCTGGTCGAAAAGCTGCGCGATGAGCTGGAATTCCCACTACCGCAAGGGGTGTTGGATGAGGCTGTCGCAGCGCAGATTGGCGAGGACGCCAGCGACGATGATAAACAGAAAGCCCAGGAAGCTGTCGAGCAGGATCTCAAGGTACAGATTATCCTGGACGCTTTGGCCGAAGAACGCCAGATGAACGTGTCTCAGCAGGAACTGTTGGAGTTCGTGCTCCAGACCGCGCAGGCTTACGGCATGGACCCCTCCTTGCTGCTGCAAAGCGCGGAACAGAACAACCGCATTCCGGCATTTATCCAAGAAATCGCTCGCAACAAGTCCATCGCCTCGGCCCTTGGGGAGGTCGAGGTCAAGGACACGAACGGCAAGGTTGTGGACCTGAAGGAATTCATCGGCGAGGAGTCGGCAGAAGACGAGGACTCTGAGGAAAAGCCGGCCAAGAAGGCCCCGGCTAAGAAGGCTCCCGCTAAGAAGGCGGCGGCGGAGAAGGCTCCGGCCAAGAAAGCCCCGGCTAAGAAAGCTCCGGCAAAGAAAAACGCCGCGGACGAGTAACTCTTGAGCGCAAGGCGGGTTTCGGTACCGACCGGAACCCGCCTTTTGCTATCAACTGACACCCCCCGCACTGGCGAGATGAGGGAAAACCAGCCGGGAGAGACTTGTGCAGAAACACGAAAGAAACCGACCGACACCGCTAGGGGGCGCGTGCAGTCAAAATCGGGATTAGCCCATAGCGAAACCGGGGGAATGAAGCGCGAAGGACGCGCGGTTTTCCGTTAGGGTTAAGTGAACCAAGCGAGGAGGAAACGTGACCGTAGTTAATCGCGACGAAGAAACGCCCGATGTACCCACGGGTGGGTTTATTTACAAGCGCTTGCTGAAAGAGCGCATCATTTGGCTGGGCGATGAAGTCAGCCAGGAAAATGCCAATGCGATTTGCGCCCAGATGCTGCTGTTGGCGGCTGAGGACCCGGATTCTGACATCTACCTCTATATCAATTCTCCCGGCGGCTCCGTCACCGCGGGCATGGCTATCTATGACACGATGCAGTATGTGAAACCCGACGTGGTGACCGTGGCGATGGGGATGGCGGCCTCGATGGGGCAGTTCCTGTTGACGGCCGGGACGAAAGGCAAGCGTTTCGCCACTCCGCACGCCCGCATCCTCATGCACCAGCCTCTCGGCGGCGTCCAGGGAACAGCCTCCGAAGTACGGATTAATGCGGATTTGATTCTGGCGATGAAGCGGGAACTCGCTCAGATTACCGCCGAGCGCACCGGTCACACGCTGGAAGAGATCACCAGGGACGCGGACCGTGACCACTGGTTCACCGCTCAGGAAGCCTTGGAATACGGCTTTATTGACGCGGTGGTAGAGAACGCGGCCGCGGTACAGAGCTCGAAGAAGGGGGAGTAATGAGGCATTATCAAGGTGATTTAGGGATGTCCGGGGCAGGGTTTGCTGCGGTTTCGCCCGTCAGTGCGTCTGTCCCCGCGGGGGCGGCTCCGGCGTTGCCCAGCGCACGCTATATCTTGCCGACTTTCGAGGAACGCACGGCTTACGGCTACAAGCGCCAGGATCCTTATGCGAAACTGTTTGAAGATCGGATTGTGTTCCTGGGTAACCAGGTGGACGATGCCTCCGCCGATGACGTGATGGCGCAGCTGCTGGTGTTGGAAAGCCAGGATCCCGATTCGCTCATTACCATGTACATCAACTCTCCGGGCGGGTCTTTTACCGCGATGACGGCGATTTATGACACGATGCAATACATTAAGCCCGAGATTCAGACGGTTTGTTTGGGTCAGGCGGCGTCCGCGGCGGCAGTGTTGCTGGCGGGGGGTGCTCCGGGCAAGCGTCTGGCGCTACCCAACGCGCGGGTACTGATTCACCAGCCGGCCATTCAAGGCGCTCAGGGTCAAGCCACCGATTTGGCGATTATTGCTGAGGAAATCGACCGGATGCGGGCTTGGCTGGAGGAAACGCTGTCGAAGCATTCCAACCGTAGCGTGGAGCAAATGCACGAGGACATCGACCGGGATAAGATTCTCACGGCTCCCCAGGCGCTGGAATATGGTCTGATTGACCAGGTGCTGGAGCCGCGTAAAGGCAGCTCGAGTTAATTGTGACTTGCCAGAAACGTGGCTTCACGCTTTGATAGCGTGGAGCCACGTGATTTTTTGCTGTGTTTAGCCTTGGTTGGGCTTGGTTAGCTTTTGTTTGTACTGATATGCCCTGAGGTGTCCACTGTTCAGAAGCGCGGGGCGGGCGTTGCTAATCGGTCGCTCGACTCGCCACTAGGTCGGGTTCGCCGCCGCTCCACGGGTCTATCAGTTTGATGATTTCCTAGAGAAGACACTGACCATTGCCCCCAGGCTGATGCAGATTATGGCCACGTTGCTGATAGGAGGCAGAACTTGCATGAAATTCAAGATCGCCAAGGCAATGATTATTGCCCCGGCTAGCAGAACCGTCCAAATCTGGGCGGTACCGTTGGCTTTGTTGCGAAAAATGACCATCGACAGGCCGGACAGCACACCCAGACCAATGAATAAGTAAGCTATTACGTCAGGCATCGCGCCCCCTTCTATTTGTGACTTTCTGATATCCCGGGAATGTTAAGCCCGAAGACTGTTTGATACTAATACGGCAGCCAGCACAAATATACCCACAAATGTGGGTATTTAACTACCGACAATGGTAAGTGCGGGGCTACCCGTCCGGCACCAGAAGCCTCGCGCGGAGCCGATGCAAAATCCTTGCCCGAAACACTTTACAGAACACCATAAACCCGCCGAGCTGCACCCCAGAGTCGACGGATTGGCCCTCAAAGGCGTGTTAACGAGAATAAAAACCTCTAAAACCGTAGAATCGTAATCAGCCTGAACTCGTCTATGAGAGGAACTCATGTCACGCACTGCCGAATCGGTCGACCTGCTGAAGTGTTCTTTCTGTGGAAAGTCCCAGCGTCAGGTTCGTAAGCTCATCGCCGGTCCCGGCGTGTATATCTGTGATGAGTGCATCGAGCTGTGCAATGACATCATCGCGGAGGAACTTGACGGCAGCCCTGCAGGCGGGCTGGACGTCCTGCCGACCCCGCATGAAATCTTCGATTTCCTGCAGGAATACGTGATTGGTCAGGAAAAAGCGAAACGTGCCCTGTCCGTGGCGGTCTATAACCACTACAAGCGGGTGCGCGCCCAACGCCACGGCGAAGACACCGGCATGGAGCTGACGAAGTCGAATATCCTGCTGCTCGGCCCCACCGGAACCGGAAAGACGCACCTGGCGCGGTCTTTGGCGCGATTGTTGAAAGTTCCGTTCTGTATCGTGGACGCCACCGCCCTGACCGAAGCTGGCTACGTGGGCGAGGACGTGGAAAACATCTTGTTGCGCCTGATTCAAGCCGCCGATGGGGACGTGAAAAAGGCCGAACGCGGCATTATCTATATTGACGAAATAGACAAGATTTCCCGCAAGGGTGAAAACGCCTCCATCACTCGCGATGTGTCCGGCGAGGGCGTGCAGCAGGCTCTGCTAAAGATTATCGAGGGCACCACCGCCTCCGTGCCGCCCCAGGGCGGGCGCAAACATCCGCATCAGGAATTTATCGAGATTGATACCTCCTCGATCCTGTTCATTGCCGCCGGGGCATTTGCCGGTCTAGACGAAATTGTGAAAGCTCGGTTGGGGCAGCGCTCCACCGGGTTTGGCTCGGATCTCAAGTCCGTAAAGGAACACGGCGACCTGTTCGCCAAAGTGACCCCCGATGACCTGCACAAGTTCGGTTTGATTCCGGAGTTCATCGGCCGTCTGCCGGTCATTACCAATGTGTCGGCCCTGGACGTTGACGATTTGTCCCGGGTTTTGGCCGAGCCAAAGAACGCCATCTTAAAGCAGTACCAGCACCTGTTTGAGCTCGACGGGGTGAAACTGACTTTCACCGATGCGGCGATTCACGCGGTGGCCGACCTGGCTGAGAAGCGCGGTACCGGGGCGCGTTCGCTGTCGACCCTGATGGAAAACACCCTCTCTCAAATCATGTTTGACCTGCCCTCACGTGAAGATGTGGCGGAAGTCATCATCGAAGCTGAGTGCGTTTTTGAGGGCGCCGAGCCCACCTACGTGCTGCAGGACATTCATGGCGGCTCGGTCGCAAAGACCGCCTAACGTTTACGTCACAAGATTCCCCGGCGGGTTCACGCCGAAGTTGCGATTTTCCTGGGGGCGGCTCCGTTTTACGTTTCGAGAAACTCTCCGCTGCGGCGCGATGACCCGGTAAAGTGAGAGGGGAACCTAGTGAAGGGGCAATAATGGACACTGCTCATGCCGAAGAAGCTATCGCCGCAAACCCGCCGCAAACCCCTGCTGAACTCAAGGAATACCGAGCCACTATCGACAACATCGACGCCGCGCTGGTGCATCTGCTGGCGGAGCGGTTTCGTTGCACCCAAAAAGTCGGTCAGCTAAAGGCACGCCTAGATTTGCCCCCGGCTGACCCGGAGCGTGAGGCGCAGCAGGTGGCGCGCCTCCAGGCTTTGGCCGTCTCATCAGGGCTCGACCCCGAGTTCGCCAAGAAGTTCCTGCGCTTCATCGTGGACGAAGTCATCCGTCACCACGAGGCGGTGCGCGAAACGCCCTCTGAATAACACACTCGTGCCCTTTTGTGCTGGTGGGACACGTTTTTCTCTATTTAGGTAAGGCAAGCCTTGCCAATTGTTGTGCGCTATGTCATGATTGTCTGCGTCGTTAAATATTCAAGGAGAAATTCGCATGAAAGATAAAATCATCGGTTCGCTGCCTACCATCGTGTTGGGACTGCTCATTGCCATCGCGCCCCGGACTTTTGCGCCGGTTTGCGAGTTCGCCGCCAAACGCAGCTCCGGCATGGAACATATGTCCGGGATGAAAGATTCCGGCGGCATGGACCACATGGACCACATGGACCACATGGGGCAGGCTGGCAAAGCGATGGGTGAGGCGCATCAACACATGGCGTGCTACTGGACCGCTCAAGCCAGTCTGGGGATTGGAATTCTCCTCGTAATTATCGGGCTGCTGGCGTTGTTCGTGAACTCTCAAATTCGCACCGGTTTGAACCTCGGCGCAGCCCTCATCTACGTGCTGGAAATTTCGATTGTCACCGTGCTCATCGGAATGTGCAAAGGCGAGGAAATGTCTTGCAACGTGTATGCCATGCCCACGCTAACGGCACTGAGTTGTGTAGGAATCCTGGCAGCTGGCGCGGCGATATTCCTGGATCAAAAGAATCGCTCGGAACTTCAGAAAGTCTCGGCATAAACAGCAATGCAAAGCAGCCAGATAACCTGGGGCAAACTCCCTTTTCGTAATCTCAAATATTACCGTTACCGCAGTTTAGGACTGTTTTTGGTGTCAGTCCTGCTCAGCGCGATAACGTTCGGTGCAGGAATGGTTTCGCTGAACCTCAGTCAAGGCTTGTCATCGGTCAAGGAACGTCTGGGGGCGGACATAATGATTGTGCCTTCCCAGTTTGAGCAGTCCGCAAAGGATATTTACCTCTGTGGAGGAAAGCCGAGCGGGTTCCTGTTGCCGGATGATGTTTCGGATTTGGTTGCCAGCGTTCCTGGAGTGGAACGGGTCACCACGCAAACCTATATTGCTTCCCTGATGGCGAGCTGTTGCGAGGTGCGGCTGCAAATTATCGGCATTGATCCGGACACCGACTTTGTCATTAAACCCTGGATTCAAGCCACTTATTCCCGTGGTCTGCAGGACGGGGAGTTGGTCGCGGGTTCCAAAGTCCAGATTAATGCCCAGGGCAAGATTCGCCTGTTTAACTATGAATTTCCGGTAAGCGCGCGGCTGGCGCCGACGGGCACGAACCTGGATTCGTCTGTGTTTGCCAATCTGGCGACCACGAAAATCTTGGCGCGCCAAGCGGAAAAGGTGGGGCATCCGGTCTTGCCCGCAGATCAGATTGGACACCGGGTTTCCGCGGTGATGGTAAAGGTCAAGCCCGGTTACGCCCCGGAGGACGTGGCGCAGTATATTTCCAAATCCCCCCAGCTAAAGGGCTTGGGCTTTGTGTCCGCTAACGGGATTAGTTCCCGACTCAAAGAAGGCGTGGGGCATATCGTGGGTGCTTTGCGGGTCTTTCTGATTATCTTTTGGGCAGTATCGCTGGCGGTGTTGGTGACGGTCAACTGGGTTAGCGTCATGTCTCGGAGCAAAGAGCTGGGCTCGCTACGGATAATGGGCGCCACCAGGACGATGCTCACGGGCATGCTGCTGAAAGAGAATCTGCTGGTCAGCCTGGCGGGCGGCATGCTGGGGCTGGGGCTCAGTGCGGCGCTGCTGCGGCCCTTTGGCAATGCCATTCAAAGGGCTTTGAAGCAGCCCTATCTGCAAAGTGATGTATGGAGCCAGTGTTCCCTGGGTGGCCTCATCTTGGTTACGGTGTGTCTCAGTGCTGTGCTGGCCAGCATAGTCTCGGCGATGCGCCTGCTACAAAAGGAAACTTATCAGGTCGTGCGGGAGGGACAATAGATGCTGCTGGAACTATGCGAGGTGACCAAGAAGTTTTCACGGCGGGGCCGCGAGTTCAAGGCGGTAGACAGCGTCAGCCTGGAGATAGATGCCAACCAGTTCGTGGTCATTTCAGGCAAATCTGGCAACGGGAAGACGACCCTGCTGAACCTGATGATGGGTCTGCTGCGGCCCAGTTCAGGAACGGTTCGGGTGGCAGGAGAGGATTTGTCTGGTCTCTCGGATCGGGAACTGTCTCAGCTGCGCCGGTTTCGTCTGGGCATGATTACGCAGCAGCAAACCCTGGTCAGTTCCCTCAACGTGTTGGATAACGTGGTGCTGCCCGCGACTTTGCCGGCACAAGGGCGTTCTTCGGTGCAATCGTCCCCGGAGGCGGTAGAGTCTTTGCCCGTCAATCGCGCGTTGGATTTGCTGGAAAAGCTCGACATTACGGACCTAGCCCACGCCTGGCCCGCGGAACTATCCGGGGGAGAGATGCGTCGGGTCGCCATCGCCCGCACGCTTATGACCCAACCAGAGATTTTGTTGGCGGATGAACCGACCGGAGATTTGGACGATTACTCCACCGCGGCGGTGCTGGGGCTATTCCGCGAGCTCGCACGAGGGGGCAGCGCGGTCGTGATGGTCACGCATGACGCGGCCGCTTATGAATACTGCAACCGCAGATTCGACATGCTGAACGGCCGTTTGGAAGAGCCGCAGTAAGTCGAGATTCCCTTAATTGGCGGTGAAGTGAATTCAGACCTGAAAAGCCCGATGAAGCTATATTAATTAGGAAAGGCTTGCCTTAATAGCTATTTTTCTGTAGCCTTGACGTGTTTTGATTTGGAAAGAAGTTGATGGAATCGTGAACGCAACCAGGAATCTGACTTCCCTCGGGGCGCGAGGACTGCGGTTTATTTTAGGTTTTTCTGCGGTGGTGTTGGCGCTGGCCTTCGGGGGAGTAGTCTGGCCTAGCGCGGCCGCAACCCAAAACTCCGACCTTGGTGAATGGTCTGATGTTGTGTCGGTAATGCAGGAAAAGCTGAACGAGGTTCCCGAAGCTGGCGATCCGAGTGCAGTCCAGACTCTGATTCGTCAAGCCTATTATGAGAACTACCAGACGAGCGGTCTGGAGGATCAGGTCAAACACGCTTTGGGGCGTGACGTTGACGATAAGTTCGTCACCGAACTATTGAATTTACGCAATCTCAGCCGTGACGGTGCGAGCCCGGAGGCGCTTCGTGAAGCCAGTGACAAAGTCATAGACTTGCTTAAAGAAACGGTAACTCAGCTGGTCAAAGCCCCTAAGGTGGCTGATCAATGGAGCAGGGTTGCTGACACGATTGCGCAAAACATCACCGAGGCGCAAAGCGCTTACGTCAAGGGACAGGCCGACCGGGCATTCACCCTGGCTACCGAAGCGTATCTGGGGCATTACGAAGCCGACGGGTTTGAAAATAACACCATTGTGCACAAAGGCTTCAGCCGGGTAACCGAGATTGAGGGTATGTTCAGCGACTTGCGCCAGGGCTACAAAGACGGTCGTGACCAGGCTCAACAGGAGAAACTCGGAAAGGACCTGATTGCGAAGCTCGTAGAGGACGCGCAATTCCTGGACTCGAAAACGCAGGACTCGGGACCGTTAGGGATTTCCGGTTTCTTTGCTGCGTTGCTGATTCTGTTGCGTGAAGGCGCGGAGGCCCTGCTGGTGGTAGCGGCTCTGGTGACTTACGCTTTGAAAGCGGGACGGCGCGACCAGCTGCGGGGAATCCTGGTGGGCGTGGTTATCGCCGTGGCCATCTCAATCGGTCTGGCTATTCTGTTTGGTCAGCTCAGCGCCAGTGTGCAGAGCGGAATGGGTCAGGAACTCCTGGAGGGGATTACCGGTCTGGCGGCCGCCCTGATGCTGATTTATGTATCCAACTGGATCCTTAGCAAATCCAGTGGCAAGCGTTGGGAAGAATACATTAAGGCCACCGCGGGCGAAAAAACCGCCTCAGGAGGCGTTTTTGCTCTGGCATTTGTGTCATTCCTCACCGTGGCCAGGGAGGGTGCCGAAACAATCCTGTTCTTTTATCCGATTGTCGCCGGGGCGAAAATCCGCAGCGATTATTGGTTTATCGTTGCGGGTGGCGTGACGGCGGCGGTCATCCTGGCGATTCTATTTGTGCTGGTCTGGCAGTTCGGGGTGCGCCTGCCGCTCAAGCCGTTCTTTAAGTGGACTTCGATATTGCTGGCGTTGCTGGCGGTCGCCATCGTGGGCGGGGCGATTAAAGAGCTGCAAGAGGCCGCTTTGGTCGGGGCGCATGTGGTGCCTTCCGTTCCTACCGTGGTGTTCCTAGGATTCTATCCCACCGCGGAAACCCTCGGTGCCCAGATTATTACCGCCGCAGTTTTGGTCGGCCTAGCTCTGCTGCAACGCCGCCGGGCCAAAGCAGACCAGCCGGAGGCGGGTGACTCCGAGACTCGTCCGGACACCTCTATCTCGGAAAGTAATGATAAAGCTCCCGAAGAACACTCTTCGAGGGAAGACACACAAGACGCTGTCGAAGCGTACAGCGGAAAGGAATAATAATGAATAAAAAGCTACTGGCTCTGGCAGCCGTCCTGGCGTTGGGCACGAGCCTCAGCGGTTGTGGCGAAAACCCGGACAACCAGGCAAAGCCGCAGGACACCAAGCCGGCGACCGAGCAGGAACAGCCGGAAACCCCCAGCGATCCCAACGTTGTGGGTATCAATGAACTTCCGGTCGGGGATTCCGGCGAACAAACCAACGGACCGCTGAACGTAAACGTCGTATACTTCCAGGCTGTCGATATGGAACATGGCTCGATGAAGATGCCTCCAGCCTCCGAATCTGATATGCACTTTGAGATTGACGTTTCCACCAATGAAAAGGCCGAAGAATTCGGGTACCCGGCCGATTCATACCTGCCCTACCTGGACGACTTGAAGGCCGTGGTCAAGGATCAAAAGACCGGTGAGGAAACCGATTTGGGCACTATGATGCCGATGATTGCCGTTGATGGTCCGCACTACGGCAACAACATCAAGCTCAAGCCCGGTCTGTACGATGTGACCATCACCATCCCCTCTCCGGAAGACAAGTTCATGCTGCATACGGGTAAGGATTCCTCCGCGGTCAAGGGACGCTTCTGGAAAGAACCGCTGAAGTTCGAGTTCAAGAACTGGCAGTGGGACGGGCAGATTCTCTAAGAAGATTTCATTGCTCAAGTTATTTGTTGTCGCCCTCCGCTATGGGCTGCCGCTGTTCGTGCCGCTGGCAATCTTGCTGGCAGCACGGCCACATGCCCCGATGGAACGCCGAGTTGTCGCTCGGATTACCACCGTGGTGTTGGTGGTGGCAGCCCTAGCGGCGGCGACGCTGGCATGGTTTCGACTGAATACGAACCTGATAGATGTTCCCACCATGAACTTCTATCTGGTTCCAGTCATGCTGATTTGTTCCCTAGGTTTCCTGGGGGTGTCCTGGTGGTTTGGCGCCGCCGACCTCTATGACATTAAACAGAGTGCTAAACATCGGGCACTGCTGGTTGTCTCGCTGCTGACTGCCGTCAGCATCATCATCAATTTCGGCTTTGAATATGCATTTTCGACCGATGAAATTGTGCTGATGGGGTCCTCCCCGCTAGAAACGGAATCGCTGGCACGTTTTGCCGGATTTGCGTTTGGGACGTTGCTGGTGGTCATCGCCGGATGGGCCTACGTGCGCGCCACCAGGCTGGTTCCCGCGATGGTGCGTTTAGCAATTACTACCGCGGTATTTTTGGTAGTCATCGGTCCGCGCTCTATCCTGCTGTATCAGCAGCTCGCCGCACGTGGTTTCCTGCCGCGGTCGCGAACCATTTTTGAACTCGTGTTGTGGATTCAAAATGCCAACACGGTCATGCTGTTGGCCCTGGTGGTGCTGACCGCTATTCCTGGAATCATCGCCATTTGGTTCGGCTCCAAACCCGTCAACGTTTCCGGCCCGGAAGCGCGTTTAGTGAAAGCGGATCGGATTACCCGCCGTCACTTTTTGGAGCTGGCTTTGGGTGGCACGGTTGTATTCGTTACTGCCTTGACTGTTGGCAAGCGCGTGGCGGAGGCCGTTCCGGAGTTATCCCCGATAGAGCCTTCCACCGTGAAAGGCAATGTGGTTTCTGTGAGCCGGGAGTTGGTGTCTGATGGACACCTGCATCGGTTCGCCTACGTGACCGAGGACGGGACGCAAGTCCGTTTCATCGTCATTCAAAAGAACGCGGTGGCTTACGGTTGCGGTCTCGACGCGTGTGAGATTTGTGGTGAATCCGGTTATTACGAGGACGGCGGGAAAGTCATTTGCCGGCGTTGCGGGGTCATGATGAACATTCAAACTATTGGTTTCCCCGGTGGCTGTAATCCCATTCCGATTAAGTATGAAGTGGGCCCGAAAGAATTGCGGTTTTTTGCTGACGAGCTGAGTGGGCACGCCAAAATCTTTAAAACCAAAATAATCTAAGGCTCTAAGGTATAAGTTTCCATGTTCTTTTTCAGGATGATTTTCAAGGCGTTGCGCCGGCAGGTCGGCAAGCGCCTCATGATTGCGGTAACGATTTTCTTAGGGGCGGGGCTCACGACTTCCATGCTCGCGGTCATGCTGGACGTGGGGGACAAAATCAAGCAGGAACTTGGCTCTTACGGTGCCAATATCCAAGTGCTACCGCAAGGAAAATCCGTAGTTTCCCAACTCTATGACTTCGAGGATACGGATAGCTCGGCGAATTCCCAGTCCGGGGCGTTGCAGGAATCCGAGCTGGCGAAACTGAAAACCATTTTTTGGGCCTACAACATCGAAAACTTCGCTCCGTTCCTGGAAACCAAGGCCGATTTCTCAGGCCAAGACATTGATGTAGTCGGGACATGGTTCCGCAAAAAGCTGTCTATTCCCACGGGAGAAAAAGTCGATACCGGCATGGCAGATATGCGCGACTGGTGGGAAATTCAAGGCAGTTGGCCAAAGGCTCCCGACGAAGTCATGGTCGGAACGAAACTGGCCCAGCAGAACGCTTGGCACCTGGGGGATTCTCTCACCTTGAAACCCCCGCATGGGGAAACCGGTTCCGCGCCCAGCCAATCTTTGACCATCAGCGGCATTCTTACCTCCGGTTCCAATGAAGATCGGCAACTGTTTGCGGACTTGAGCGTAGCTCAGAGCCTCTCGAATCGTCCGGGCCAAGTCGATCGGGTCGAGGTGCGGGCTATCACCACGCCGGAAAATGATTTGTCCCGCCGTGCTGCCCGCGATCCCAGCTCACTGTCGCTGGAGGACTGGGAGACCTGGTACTGCACCGCTTACACGTCCTCAATCGCCTATCAGATTGAGGAAGTCATGAGCAACGCCGTAGCGACCCCCGTTCACCAAATCGCCGACAGCGAGGGCACGATTCTGGAAAAAACCCAGCTCATTATGACTTTGGTGGCGATTTTAGCCATGGCGGGGTCCGCTCTGGGCATCGCTAACTTGGTGACCGCTTCGGTGATGGAACGTTCCGCCGAGATTGGATTGATGAAAGCCTTGGGGGCGCGCAATCTGTTTGTGGTACTGATGATTCTGACGGAAACCTTCATCGTGAGCCTGGTCGGGGCCGCGTTCGGGTGCCTGGGCGGCATCGGTCTGGCCCAACTGGTCGGCCACCTGGTATTTGGGGTCAGTATCAATATCCGTCCGGTGGTGTTCCCCCTGATGGCGGTCATCGTAGGGCTGACGGTTTTGCTGGGCTGTTTACCTTCAATCCGGGCGTTGGTGACTTTGCAGCCGGCACGAGTCCTGCACAGAAAGTAGGCGGCAATGAACTCACACAAACGAATGTTCGTGCGCATCATCTGGAAAGCCTTTGCGCACCGCTTCTCTCGAGTTTTGATTGCTTCCCTAGCAATCGCGATGGGTGCTTCTACCCTCTCCGGGTTGGGGCTGGTGGCGGTGACGGTTCCCGATTATATCGCCAAGGAACTGCGCTCTTTTGGAGCAAACCTGGTGGTGCTGCCCCAGGGTTCCAACGTAATTACTCCGGAAACGGTGTCCGCCATCGACCGGCAGTGCGGCGAGAGCCTGTTGGGGCGGGCCGGCTACAGCTACGGTAACCTGCTCTATGGGCAACAGCCCGTTCCCCTCATGGTGACGAAATTTGCCGACGTCCGGTCAGTTCGACCCTACTGGTCAATCGAGGGGAAAGTGCCGCAGGGTAGCGAACAGATCCTGTTAGGCGTGAACCTCGCAGAAAAATTCCGTCTGCACGTCGGTGACCTGATTGGCCTGAAGGTGGCGCAGCTACGGGAAAACAACGATGAGCAGAACTCAGGAGACGTTAACCATTCCGGCAAACAGTTGGAAATATCTGGGCTGCTGCGCACCGGCGGTCCCGAGGACGACCTGGCGGTGTTGAGCCCAGACAGTTATACCGCTATGGGTGGGGTTGCCGACCACTATAGTTTGGTGGAATATTCCCTGAAAGGTGATACTGCCCAACTTAGCGCCTTAGCGAAAACTATCGAAAAAAAGGTCAACGGGATTGATGCTGAAGTCGTGCGTCGGACTACGCAAAATGAGACGCGCATCGCCCATACTCTAAGCAACCTAATTTGGGTGGTTAGTATTATTATTTCCGCCCTGATGCTCATTGCGGTATCCGCGACACTGAGTTCGATTGTTTCGGAACGCGCCCGCGAGATCGGATTGAAAAAAGCCTTGGGGGCTTTGAGTAAGGACGTATTCACGGAGCTAATCGGAGAGTCGATACTATTAGGGCTGTTCGGAGGCTTCTTAGGGGTGCTGCTGGGAATTGGACTGGCGGATTACATATTGCAAAAAGTTTTCCTGGCACGAGTAGAAATCAACTGGATAATTATAGTCCTCACAATTGTGTTTTCGGTAGCGGTAGCGGTTATCGGTTCTCTGTGGCCGGCTAAACGTATTGCCCGGATTAATCCTATAAACGTTCTTGGTGGAGAGTGAGAATGCTATGGCAGATAATAATGATGAACAATTGATTTATCGAGTCGAGAATGTGTCTCGAAAATACGGCGAGTTGGCGGCGCTGGATAATGTCAGCCTGGACGTGGCCCGAGGCGAGTGGCTCTCGGTAGTGGGACCTTCCGGTTCGGGCAAGTCGACCTTGATGAACATTTTGGGCTGCCTGGATTCTCCCACCGAAGGACTGGTTTACCTGGAGGGGGAGCGTCTGGACAAGATGGGCGAGCTGGAATTGGCCGCAGTGCGCCGCCGCAAGATTGGTCTAATCTTTCAACAGTTCCACCTGGTCAAGCACCTTTCCGCGGTGGAAAACGTGATGATGGCCCAGTACTACCACTCCCTACCCGATGAAGCCGAGGCAATGGAGGCACTAGACCGGGTGGGCATGTCCGCTCGCGCCACCCACCTCCCTCATGAACTATCCGGAGGAGAGCAGCAGCGCGTGTGCGTGGCTCGTGCCCTCATCAACCACCCTTCTGTCATTTTGGCGGACGAACCGACCGGAAACCTCGACGAGGCAAACGAAAACATCGTTATCGACTTCTTTTCGCAGCTGCACCGGGAGGGCACCACCCTGCTGGTCGTAACCCATGATGCCAACGTAGCTCGGCAAGGTCAGCGTCAAATCATTTTGGAACACGGAAAAATCGTCAGCGAGGTAAAAAATCAGCCGCAAAATTCCACAACAGGCACGCCGGAAACGTCGGAAACAGGAGGGAAAGATGCGTAAAACGACCGCGGGGGCATTGCTCGCTATCGGTATGGTCGCTCTGAGTGGCTGTGCGACTTACCCAGCGGCCTCAACGTTGCCCGATGGGCAATATGCGGGCAGCTCACAGCCCGAAACGGACGGCACTATCGGCAAAGTCCGCTTTACGATTAAGAACGGTCAGGTGGTTGAAGCAGAGTTCCGTCTCTATGACAAAGACGGGACGGAACACGACGAAAATTACGGCAAGACCGCCAGCGGCACGGTAGACACGGAGTTCTATCAGCGCGCTCAAGACGCTATCAGCGCCGAACAGAGCTATGTACAACAGTTCCAAAAGACCGGAGACCAAAATCAGGTCGATCGGGTGGCCGGGGCGTCCTTGTCACATCGGTTGTTCCTCGACGCGGTACAGGCAGCTATGGACACCGCACAAAAGTAGGCGTTGTGCATCTCTCGCAGACTATGCACGGAGAAACCACGATGGCCTTTGCCGCGATGGGAACGCTGGTGACGGTCTCGTGGCGCAGCGCTCCCCAGGTCGCGGAGGTCCTCCGGGTGAGCCTGCCGCAAAGGGTGGCGCAGTTGGAGGACGACTTGTCGCGGTTTCGGGCGGATTCACCCGTGAGCCGCTTGAACACCGAGTGGATCAATGTCGGACCGCATTGTGCTGCGGTGTTTCGGGCTGCTCGGGATTGGTCGCAGCGCACCGGGGGGTTCTTTAAACTATTCCCGTGCTTGGGATTGGGTGCCGAAACGCTCCAACTGCGGGGCGAACAGGCTCGTCTCACCGATAGAGCGGGGGCTGGGGGCCTGGATTTGGGAGGTATCGCTAAAGGCTACGCGGCCGCGCACCTGGCTTCCCTCATTGCACAATCGGGCGGCAGCGACATCTTGGTGTCCTTCGGGGGTTCGTCAATTGTGGCACCGGACCGCCGAGCCACCATCAGAGTGCAATCGCCCTGGACAGGCCGGGAATTCCTAGGAAACCTGCAAATAGAAAATGAGTCCCTCTCCTTTTCCGCACTACCGCAAACGGATATTGTCCCCAGTCTGGTGCGCAGCCACATTCGCGGTCTGGACGGGCAACTCGCGTTTACCGATATTTGCGCGGCACTTGTGGTGGGACCTGACGCGATGGATTGCGAGGCCCTCTCAACGGCGCTGATTGCGGGAGGCACCCCCCTGCTGCATGAACTGACTCAAAAGGACGTTTTGGGTGCGGCATATCGCGCCCTCGCCATGACTTCCAACGGGAGGGTGTTTTCCGACCCCGCGCTACAGTTGAGTATTACGTTAGATTTGCCCGAACCGTTGCCGCTGCGCCGCGCGCCGGGGGACTGACAACGCTACGGGATGGTCGCGACCCACCGGCTTGTGCCCGGTCGGTAGCCAAACCAAAGTTCGGCACAGAGCCTACAATTTACCTAAACGCTCCCGAGAGAGAGCGCGAAACCCAGGAGGCGGACTGAACGTAAATGTGTAACTGTGCAGGAAACCTCGCGGTCGTGCCGGACGCGGTGGTGATTTTGGCAGGAGGGACCGCGAAACGTTTGGGCGGGATGTCCAAACCCGATTATCGCTTGGGAGGCACCAGGCTCATTGACTGGGTTTTTGCCGAAATCGAGCGCACTAGGTTCTCCGGTCGGGAGGTCGTGGTCGCGCCCGAACGCCTGTCGGTTCCTCCCGGGGTAGTGCTGACGTTGGAAGATCCCCCTCTGGGCGGACCGCTGGCGGGCCTCAATGCCGGGGTGTCTCAGTTGGGGGACCTGCCGGATTCTGCGGTCGTGGCGGTCATGCCTTGTGATGCACCGCTGACCCCAAGATTGTGGGGGAACCTGTGTACGCAATTAGAGGGCTGCGCCGGGGCGGCGCCGCTGACGGACGATGGCGAAACGCGACTCCAGTACCTGCACGGTTGCTACCGGCTGGACGCCTTGCGGGGACTGCCCCAAGTTCGCAACCGGTCAATCCGCAGCGGTTTTTCCCGCCTGGAGGTGGCTGCAGTGGCGGACCCGCAGCATTATTGCATGGACGTCGACACGCCCGAAGACGCACGTAAACTGGCGGCGCGCCTAGAAATCCCCCCCGCCGTTGAGCAGGGCGCCCGCTAGAAAGTCAGCAGCGTTGAGATGTTGCACAGCTCCGGTGTTGAGCGGGAGACGGTCCATGGTTAAGAGTGTGCAGCTGGAACCGGGGGGTAGGGCTTCGAACGGTCGCAGTTCCCGAGCCAGGGTTGTGGAATCCAAGACGGTCAAAGCAACTTGGATGTAGCGGTTTTCGCCTTCGTGCGTGGCGAAGAAATCGATTTCCCCTTTCGGGGTGTCCGCGCTGGAGACCTGGTAACCGCGTCGGAGCAATTCTAGGAACACCATGTTTTCCAAGTCATGACCAGTGTTTGACTGTTTGTGCCCCAACAGAACATCGCGTAACCCCGGATCTATGAAATAGTATTTTCCGCCGGTGCGGAGCCATTGTCCTCCGCGCGTTTGGTAGCGGCGACACGGGTAAAACATATGAGCATCGACCATCAGACCTAAAAAACGGTCCACGCTTTGCGGTGAAACTTTGATACCTTGCGATTCCAGGCGGGTCGCAATCCGTCCTGGTGAAATCGGCGAGCCGGCGTTGTCAAACACGAAACGTGCCACTTTCATGAAAGTATCGGTATCACGCAGCTGTCCCCGAGTCACGATGTCGCGCGCGAAAATAGAGTCGAACACGCTGTTCATGGCTTGGTTGCGGACTTTGGGGTTAGTCATCAGGGCGGGTGCCGGCAGGGTAGCGCGCATCCACTGCGCATAGGCCTGCTCAGGCGGGGTGGAGTCTGGAACTTGGGTGAAATTGCGGTATTCCCCTAGAGAGAGCGGTAAAACGTCCACGGCGATATAGCGACCTGCCAAATAGGTGAGGCCCTCTCCTGCAAACAGAGAAGCATTCGAGCCCGTCACCGTAATTCTGAGATTGTACTTTTCCCTCAGAGAGTTCAACACTCGCGCCCAATCATCGAGTTCTTGGGCTTCGTCAATATGCAAAAAGCGGATACCCTGTTCCTCGACCGCGCGCTGCACGGAACTGTGGAACGTCCTCGCGTCGCGCAACCGGTCTTGTGAAAGATCCTCGAAATTCACGCTCATTATCTGAGTCGGCTTGATTCCTTGCTTGACCAGATAATCTTCGTAAAGAGCCAGCAGAGAGGACTTTCCGCTACGGCGCACTCCCGTCAGGATACGCACTAAATTCTGTGCAGAATCCTCTGCGTCTATGGCCTGCAACTGATGCAGGTAGGAATCTCGAGGAATCAGTTTATTCATATTTATGAAGTATAGTTCATTTTTTATCCAATTTTGATGGATTTATGAACTATAGTTCATTTTTCTAGATGGTTTTGGTGATGAGTTTCCGGCGCTGGTGGGCGTAAAGTCGTCTCGCCTCGTGGCAACGTCGAGGCGAGCGCAAGGGGACTGTTCCCGGGCTAGAGCGGGAAACTATTTTGCCGGTTTTGCCGGTTTTACCGGGGGCTCGCCCAGCTCGGCGGCGCTGACCTGCGGGGATTCGACCTCGCCAGCAACGAACTCCAGCTTGCCCTCCACGTGGTTGGCTGCCACCAAGTCGGCGCGAGCCGCCTCGGCACACGCTACATCGGGCTCGGGGAAAGTCACGGTGGCGTGCAAGAACGGGGTGCGCTGAGACACTTTGGCATCCGACTTGACCTTGCGTAGGGCCGACAGCGCTCCTCCTGCCGCCTGTAGCACCTGGGGATTACCACTCACGCTATCCAAGCCATCCGTGCTGGGCCAAGCCGCCCGATGCACCGAACCGGTTCGATACCAGGACCACACTTCCTCAGTGGTGAAAGGCAGGAACGGCGCGAGCAGGCGCACCACGTTATCAATCGCTAGTGCCAGGGTCGTGCGTGCGGAGGCGACCGCGGCGCTATCGGCCGCCGGATCCTTGCCGTAAGCGCGATCCTTGACCAGCTCCAAGTAATCATCACACAGCGTCCAGAAGAAACTCTCGGTCACTTCCAGGGCACGAGCATGGTTCATTTCCTCGAAAGCCTTGGTTGCGGAGGCGATGACTTCCGCTAGGGTGGCAATCAAAGACCGGTCTACCTCGATCGTTACCAGCGCCGGATCCAGGACCAGGTCGGCGTCCCCGCCCATGGAGAGTGCGAACTTCGACGCGTTCAACAGTTTGATGGCCAAACGCCGCCCGACCTTCATCTCACCCTCGTCAAAGGCCGCGTCCGTCCCCAGCCGGGCCGAGGCCGCCCAGTAGCGCACTGCGTCGGAAGAGTGCTTTTCCAGCAGCCCCATCGGGGTCACTACGTTGCCTTTGGACTTGGACATCTTTTTGTGATCAGGATCCAAAATCCAGCCCGAAATCGCGGCTTGGCGCCACGGCAGAGTGTCAAACTCCAGGTGGGAGCGCACCACGGTCGAGAACAGCCAGGTGCGAATAATGTCTTGACCTTGGGGACGCAAGTCCATCGGGAAAGTCGCCGCAAACAGCTTTTCGTCCCGCCCAAAACCCGAATAAATTTCGGGAGTCAGGCTAGAGGTCGCCCAGGTGTCCATAATGTCGACTTCCGCCACGAAACCGCCTGGCACGCCACGCTGAGATTCATCGAATCCGGCGGGCGTATCCGTGGTCGGATCGATAGGCAGCACGTCCTCACTGGGCAAAATCGGGTGGTCAAAGTCCGTTTCACCAGAGTCCTTGACCGGATACCACAGGGGCAGCGGCACCCCAAAGAAACGCTGGCGGGAAATGAGCCAGTCGGTATTCAAACCGTTGACCCAGTTCTCGTAGCGAACCCGCATGAAATCGGGCACAAAGTCCAGTTCACGTCCGCGAGCCAACAGTTCCTCGCGCAGATCCGTGCCTCCCGCGGTGCGGGCATAAGGCTGGCCGCCGTTGCGGATGTACCACTGGCGTGAAGTCACGATCTCCAGCGGCTTGTCACCTTTTTCGTAAAAGTTCGTCATACGCTGGGTCGGTTTCGGATCCCCCAGCATCTCCCCGGATTCCCGCAATGCCTCGACGATAGCTTTCCGGGCAGAGAACGTCGTTTTCCCGGCGGTTTCCTGGTACAGCGCCCGACCGCGCTCGGAAGTAATCCAATCCGGCACGTCAGGAATAATCCGACCGTCCTTGCGCAGAATAACTCGGGTCGGCAGCTGCAAATCTCGCCACCAATCCACGTCCACCAGGTCGCCGAAAGTACAGCACATGGCGATACCCGAACCCTTGTCCATCTCGGCCTCGGGATGAGCCAACACGGGAACCCGCACGTCAAACCCTGGTGACGTGACATAGGTACCGAACATATCGGCGTAACGTTCATCGTCGGGGTGGGCAATCAGCGCGCAGCACGCCCCCAGCAGTTCCGGACGGGTCGTCTCGATAACGATGTCGCCCTTGCCGTCCTCGCGGTGGAACGCAAAAGAATGGTAGGAGCCGGGATAGTCGCGCGCTTCCAGCTCGGCTTGTGCCACCGCGGTCTGGAACGTGACGTCCCACAGACCCGGCGCTTCGGCCGCGTACACCTCGCCGCGAGCAAAGTTACGCAGGAAAAACGTCTGCGCCACCTTTTGCGCAGACTTACCAATAGTCTGCATCGTGTAGGACCAGTCGATAGACAGCCCCAGCGTCCGCCAGAGTTCCTCAAACTGTTTTTCGTCCTCAGCGGTCAAGCGTTCGCACAGTTCCACGAAATTTTTGCGGCTAATCGGCACCTGGTCGGCGTTTTTGATGGACTTGCCTTCTCCGCCCTCATACGGCGGAGTGAAATCAGGCACGTAGGGCAGGGACGGGTCGCAGCGCACCCCGAAATAGTTTTGCACCCGGCGCTCGGTCGGCAGACCGTTGTCGTCCCAGCCCATCGGGTAAAACACGTTCTTGCCGCGCATCCGCTGGTAACGCGCCACCAAATCCGTGTGTGTGTAGGAAAACACGTGACCGACGTGCAGCGAGCCAGACACGGTGGGCGGCGGGGTATCGATAGAGTAAACGGCTTCCCGGGTAGTGTCCGGGTCAAAAGCGTAGGTCTGCGTCTGCGCCCACACCTCGCGCCATTTGTCCTCAATCCCGTCCAGGGTCGTCTTTGCTGGTACGCTCGGAGCTTTCAGTCTCTCGGTCATCGTTTTCCTTTTATCGTCGTGATTTACCTGCAATAGTCTACCCGCTCGCGTTCCCGCTACCCTAACGCGTTCGGTGGGGTGGGGTTATTTCTGGGTCGCTTTGGCGTCCCCGGCCATAGCGCCTTCAACCATGTGTACTACGGCCCGTGAAAATCCCGCGTCCTCGCCCGCCAGCAAACCGGCGATGGTGGAGCCGCCAGGGGAACACACTCTATCGACCAGCTGGCCGGGGTGAGCGCCCTTTTCCAAACCGTCTTGCAGCATGAGGGCGGAGCCCAGCAGCATCTGGGTCGCGGACTCAATGGCCGCAGCCTTTGTCAGCCCCGCCGCCACACCGGCTTTCGCCAAGGCTTCCACGTAGGTATAAGTCCAGGCGGGGGCGCAACCAGCAATGGCGGTAAACGCGGGGAACAAGGATTCCTCCAGCTCGACCGTGCGGCCCACCGCGTTGAACAGGCCCAGGGCGTACTGCTTTTGTTCCGGGGTTACCGCCGCGTTCGCGCACAAGGCCGACATGGCGGCGTTGACCTGTGCGTTCAGGTTTGGCATGACCCGCACAATGGGGGTGTCCGGGGACAACCAGCTCTCCAGATGGTCCAGCCCGACCCCTCCGGCGATGGAAATGACCAGCTTGCCTCCCAGTTCCGGGGCGATTTCGGTGAGGACCGTGCCGATATGTTTCGGTTTCACCGCAATGACCACCGCGTCAACTGACCCGACCAGTTCCCGGTTAGAAGCCACCTGCTGGGCTCCGAACTCTTTGGTCAGCGGGTGTTCACCCGGGGTTACGCCGAAATCAGAAAAACTCAGGTCACAGGCCTTGACGAAGTCATGTTTGAGAGCCCCCGCCGCAATCGCCGAGCCCATGGCACCCATTCCAATAAAACCGAGTTTCATCTTGCCTCTTTTCCTGATTTGCGCGGTTTTCCTCGGCGTTCAGAGCAAACCGCCGGAGTCGTTTTCCTATAGGCTAAGTCTATAGCGTGGCTCTGTAGCCAAAAATTCTGGAAAGGTGACCGAAAGATGAGCATCACACCCGGACCCGTAAAGCCGTCCTCACACCCTCTTGACCCCCAAAGTTTTGGAATTACAGTTCCCGAAACGCGACCGGCCCGCCAGCCGGGACGAGTGCTGGTGACCGGGGCTTCTACCGGAATCGGGTGGGAAACCGTGAAACAGCTGTGTTCCTGCGGGTGGGAGGTGTTGGCGACCGCCCGGCGCGCCGAAAGGCTGGCCGCACTGGCTTATGAGACGGGCTGCGCGGCTTTTGCCGCTGACCTGACCATTCCTGAGCACGTCCAGGCGCTGTTCGAGTGGGCCACCGCCGAGGGACAGGTCGTTGATGCGGTGGTCAACAATGCCGGGGGCGCGCGCGGCACCGACACCGTAATGGAGGCAAAGCTGGAGCGGTGGAAAACCATGTACAGCATCAACGTTTTGTCTTCCCTGCAGGTCACCCAGGCTTTCCTGCCGCAAATGTTGGCTCACGGGGGTGGGGATTTGGTGTTCGTCACCTCGACTGCCGGTCACGAGACGTACCCGGGCGGGGCGGGTTATACCGCCGCCAAACACGCCGAGGCGATGCTGCCCGAGACGCTGCGCCTGGAGTTGGTGGGTCAGCCGATTCGGATTATCGAGATTATGCCCGGATTGGTGCAAACCCCGGAATTTTCCCTGTCGCGCCTGGAGGACAAGGCTGCGGCGGAGGGCGTTTATGCCGGGGTGGACTATCCGCTGGTGGGGGCCGATATCGCCCAAGCTATTGTGTGGACCTTGAACTTGCCGGCGCACGTGAATATCGACCAGCTGAAAATCAAGCCTGTGGAACAAGCCACCAGCACCATCAAAGTCCGCCTGGACAATTCAGCCAGGTGAACCATGGCCCGGATTGTTGTCATAGGAGCCGGTTGGCGTGCCGACAGCGAGCTCAGCAAGTGTGTGTCGGCGCGTGGTGGTGTGGAGCCGGTGAAAAAACGTTGCGGGGCAACGTTTTCGGCGGAACTCCTGAAAAGAAAAGGATACTAAGATGGCACGTATTGTTGTCATAGGCGCGGGAATGGCCGGCCACTCCACAGCCCTCGGCTTAAAACACCGCCTGAAAGACGACCACGATGTCATCGTCATCAGCCCCGGCTCGGCTTGGACGAATCCAGATGTCATGGCCCAGATTGCCTCCGGCCTGCAACCGGTGCATCGGCAAGCTGTCCCGCTCGGTCCGCTTTACCGGCGCAAAGGCATTATTTTTCACCAAGGCATGGCTACTGCGGTTTACCCCAAAGGCTACCGTGACGACCCTCGTCCCCAGGTCCAACTGACTTTTACCGGCTCACACCTGGAGGGTCAAGTTGCGCGGGTGCCCTACGATTACCTGGTCATTGCCACCGGACACGATATCGATCGAGTAGCGGGCATTCCCGCGGAAGCGACCACGGTGCCGACCTGTGTCTTGGACCGCCTGGACAGTGCCATCGCGGGGGAAGCGGAACTGCGCAGACTGCTGTTTGAACTGCAGGATTCCCCGGTGGGAGGCAAACCGAAAGTCATCGCTATCGGTCGTTCCGCTCGCGGCATGGGCGGCTTTTACGGGGCGCTGGAATATGCCCTGTGCGTGGACGAGGTGCTGCGGGCCGCTTTTCTGCGCTCGCGGGTGGAACTGCACTTTTTCGATGCGGGACGGCCGTGGATGTACGGCCACACCGACGACCCGAAGATGGAAGAGGACATGCAGACCGCCCTGGTGCATCTCATCGATACGCACCGCCTGATTCTGCACAAAGATATGCGTCTGGCTTCGATCAATGGGCGAAGAGTCAGGTTCGTTCCGGTACACGGCGAGGGCCAGCCCGGAGAGATGGAATGTGATTTGGTGGCGGTGGAGGCGGCGCGGGTCCTCACGCCCTTGGCAGTGCATGACGCGAACGGAGCTGATCTGCGCGAGGATCTCTATGACGGCTGGGGGCGGCTACGGGTGGACGCAAAGACCCAGCAAAACGCTTCCGGTCAGGTAGTGACGGTGCTGCCGCGAACTTTCCGCAATCCCACGTATCGCAATATTTTCGGGATTGGTTCGGCTATCGCTATGGACACGCGCGAACTCACCACGGATAGCGATTCCGTCCCGGCACCCGTCCCGATGCAGACTCGCGACATGGCTCACTTGATGAGCCGCCAGGTCACGGATTTGATTATTGAGGAACTGACCGGCCAGAGAAACAAAGTGTTGCCCGAAACCTTGGAAGAAATCGAATCAGTGTTGAGTTTGTGTTGGGATTATGGGCTGATTTCTCCGCGGGGTTTCTATGCGGAGCTGACCTACCCAAAGAAGAGCAAAGATGCTGCCCGGCAGGTTCTGCGGGTGCGCCACGGTTTGGGATCCTATTGGTCGGTGCGGATGGAACGTTTCTTGGAGCGTTACCGAGCCAAAGGCCGCGCCCTGTGGTGGTTGCTGCCCAGCTAAAAGCCTATTCGGAATCTTCGTCCGGTTCCGGCATCGCGTTGGGGAGCTGCTCGGCCAGATGCTCAAAGAAATCCTCGCTGGATTCCAAGGCACAACGTACCTGTTCGTCCAGCTGTGCGTCCGTCAAGCCGGTACGCCAGCTGATGGGCAGTTCCGTATGCACGTAGACTTCGCGATCCTCGGTCACTCGCGCGTAGGCTTTCGGCCAGTAATAATCCGTGTTCCAACGGTTACAAATCGAGTTAATCAGGATGAAATCGTCTAGTTCCGGTTCTCCGCGCCAAGTGCCGCGCACGCAGAGGATAGTGTCCTTTTCCCCGGTTACTTGAAAGTAATAGATGCCGTTTTGCCAAGCCCCGCCCACGTCACCTTCGTGGTTGACCTGGTAACTCCAGTTGTGTCCTTCCAAGACTTTCTTAACCCGGTCACGGGTCAGGTTGGGCAGCCTATTGACGGAAAAAGGCACGTTGTCGAACGGTGATTCAAAGGGGTTATCGAACAAACCCCCACTGTCCTCACTCATGACCCGTTTCCTCCCGCTTGGCTGTGAATCCCATTTTAGCCGATTGCGCCATGCCCTGCCGCGGAATTTCTCTGGGGGTGAAAAGCATGGCTTCCCTCCGGAAGTGGGGGGTTATTGCCGGCTGAGCCGCCCACAGTAGGATGGGATGGTGCAGGAAAAACCCCCGGAACTGGCTTTGACGTGGCGCGGAAAACACGAAGTGACACTGGCCACGCCCCGGCCCTACGTCCGAGCTGAGCACTATCGTGAAATGCTTGGGGGCGAAGTCGCGACATCGCAGTGCGAAAACCGCCTCTATGTCGGGGAAAACTTGCAGGTCATGAGCGGATTATTGCCCCAATATGAGGGCAGCGTCGACTGTATCTATATTGATCCGCCGTTTAACTCCGGGGCGGATTATGTGCAACAGATTCGGACGCACCGCCGGGCTGGCCCGAAACGCACCATCGCTGTAAAACAATACGGCGACCGCTGGCAAACCGCGGACTACCTGCAAAATCTGTACGAGAGACTGACGGTGCTACGGCGATTTTTGTCGCCAACAGGAACGATTTTTGTCCACTGTGATTGGCATTCCTCCGCCGCGTTGCGCCTGGTCCTGGACGAGGTGTTCGGGGCAAATAGCCTGGTCAACGAGATTGTGTGGGCTTACGCTTCGGGCGGGGGATCGCGGCGGGCTTTCGGCCACAAACACGACACCATCCTGTTTTATGCCCGCGACCGGCGCCGCTACTTTTTCGACCCCGACGCGGTGCGGGTGGCTTATAACGCAACCATAGCCCCGAAACGTCGCGAACTGTTCAACCCGCAGGGTATGGTCGCCCCCGATGTTTGGCAGATTTCCCGGCCGCCAAATCATTCTGAAACCTGGGTGGGGTATCCGACCCAAAAGCCAGTGGAAGTCATGCAACGTGCCATCGCCGCGGCGTGCCCGCCGGGGGGACTGGTGATGGACTGCTTCGCCGGATCTGGCTCCACTCTGGTGGCGGCAGCCCAACTGGGGCGACGTTTCCTGGGGATAGAGCGCAATAGTTTGGGGATGCATCTGGCCCGGCGGCGCCTGGTGCAAGCCGGAGTCGGCTTTGAAGTGTGGCGTGATTCCGCTTCCTGGAGTGCCAACCGAATCCTGCCGGGCTTGGAGTCATTGGGCCGAGAAGTCGAAACCCGCCTCGCGAAGCTGGATGCCGCGGTGGCAACAGATACCACTGAGGACGATGTGACCGGCCAATCCGACAAACTGAATTGGATGGAGCTGGTGGATTGGGTGGCCCTAGACCCGGATTTTGCCGGTTTTACCGCCGGAGTTTTCACGCCTCAGTCCGTGGTGGCACCGTCACGAGACACCGTCGTTGATTTTGCCGACTTCGGGGACAGCCCTCGCGGTGTGGGGCTGGTGGCAGATGTGACCGGGCAAGATTACTTCGTTAGGCTGGAAGCATGAGCAAACAGAACAAAACTGGTCAGGGTGCCACACCGGAGGAAAACCGCGGTCTGGAACCGGAAACTCCGCAGGTAGCGCCTTGGGACGGGTGGTTTGGCAAGAGTTCAAACCGTAACCAGCGGGGACGCAACTTGGCTCTGGCGGCGTTCGCCGTGGTGGCCGTGACCGGTTTGGGCACTCAGTTTGTTGGGGATGACGGCTGGTTCTTCGGGCTCATCGGCAGCGACCAGACCCATTCCGCCAGCCAATCCGGGAACGCCGGGGACCAGACTCGTGACACCGCCGCCGGAAAAAATGCGGGAGCCCCAGCCAGGGACGTGTTGGACACTTTGGAAGTACGCGACAAAGACCCTTTCCGCGATTTTGATCGCGAGCAGCTGTTCGGCAAGGGGTGGCTGGACCTCGATGGCGACGATTGCAATACCCGCAACGAAGTGTTGGCTCGCGACCTAGAGGACGTCGAATACCGGGCGGCTACGAACAACACTCCTGCTCACTGCGTGGTACAAAGCGGAGTTTTGCACGATAAATACACCGGGGAAACCATTGATTTCAGGCGGTCGCAGGAAACCTCTGACGCGGTCCAGATTGATCACGTGGTGGCGTTGGGTAACGTGTGGCGTACTGGAGGTCAGCAGCTCAGCCAGCAGGAACGCGAAGCCATCGCCAACGATCCGCTGAACTTGGAAGCGGTAAAAGGCCAGGCCAATCAGGATAAACAATCGCAAGATGCGTCCGAATGGTTGCCGCCCGCACGCGATTATCGCTGCGCTTACGTGGCGCGTCAGATTGCGGTGAAAGCGAAATACGGGCTGTGGGTGACCCCGGCAGAGAAACAGGCCATGATGGGGGTGCTGAAAGAGTGTCCGGAAGAGCCAATTCCATAGGTATCAAATTGGAATCGGGGATTATAAGGGGAGAATAGCCGGGTAGCTGCCAATAATGGCAGC
>NZ_CFKZQR010000011.1:0-52636 GCF_985070215.1 Mobiluncus sp.
CCGCCGATGAGGATGGAGTCGGGGAAGTTCCGTAAGATCCGTCGCACCAGGGTGTCTCCGGCAGAGTGTCCGGACACTCGCCCGGCTTCGTCAACTTGGGCATTTTCCCATTTAATTGCCAGTTTCATGGTTATTCCCCTTTCCTTTCTGCAGCCTGGTCAGGTGGCTGCGGGGGATTGCTTGGCGATGATTCTTCCGTTAGTTCAAGGTCGGGAACTTGATCCAAGAGGTCGGTGTCCGGGCTGTCATCCGTTGGTGAGGAGTCGAGAATCTCGTCTAGCGCGGCCGCGTCAATGGGGGCTTCGATACCACCGGGACGCGGCATAATCTTCATTGCCGGCCGGGTGACCCGGTCTTTCACGCTGGGGATTCCGTTCAAAGCCGTGTCGACCGGAGGTTCGTGATCGTGCATGGAGTCACGAGAGGCGCCGCGGATACGCATCTGATAGAAACTGCACCACACGAAGTAGGCTGAAGCCACGAAAAAGACCCCGGCCAGGATATGCACCAAGCGCGCCTGACCCTGGTTCGTTAAACTCACCGCTAACTCCACAGCCAACAGGCCAAACAAGGTGGTGAATTTGATAATCGGGTTCAGAGCCACCGAGGACGTGTCCTTGAACGGATCGCCGACCGTATCCCCGACGATGGTTGCATCGTGCAGTTCGGTGCCTTTCATGTGCAAATCGACTTCCACGACTTTCTTTGCATTGTCCCAAGCCCCGCCAGCGTTAGCCATGAATATAGCCTGGTAGAGGCCAAAAATAGCGATAGAAATCAAGTAGCCGATGAAAAAGAACGGCTCGACAAACGCGAAAGACAGTGTGGCAAAGAACACCGCCAGAAAGATAAGCAACATGCCCTGCTGGGCGTACTGCGTGCAAATCTCGACGACCGCTCGGCTGTCCTTTTCGGAGGCACGTTCGTTGCTGGCATCGAGGTGAATATTCTCTTTGATAAACGCCACAGCTCGGTTTGCCCCGGTCGTTACCGCCTGGATAGAGGCCCCAGAGAACCAGTAAATGACGGCGCCCCCGGTAATCAACCCCAGCAGGAACGGGGCGTGAAGCAGTGAAAGATTGCCCACGGCTTGTGCATCTTGCAGACGATCTGTGAGCGTCATGATGATAGAGAAAATCATGGTGGTGGCGCCTACCACGGCGGTACCAATGAGAACCGGCTTTGCCGTGGCTTTAAACGTGTTACCGGCCCCGTCGTTGTCCTCCAGCATGAGTTTCGCGGTGTCCCAAGCGGGTTTAATGGTGAAGTCAGCCATCAACTCGGCTTCGATGTTTTCTACCGATTCGATACGCGACAGTTCGTAGACTGATTGGGCATTGTCGGTGACCGGACCGTAGGAATCAACGGCGATGGTCACCGGACCCATCCCCAAGAAACCAAAAGCTACCAGGCCAAACGCAAATACTGCCGGAGCTGCCATCAGGGATTCCGGTATCAGCAGGGAAATCAGGAAAGCGATTCCCATCAGACCCACAATGGTGATTCCCAGCCAGTATCCGGACATATTGCCGGAAACCATCCCGGACAAAATGTTCAGCGAAGCACCACCCTCACGAGAGGATTTCACGGTTTCCCGCACGAAACGCGCTTTTGTGGAGGTAAATACCTTCACCAGTTCGGGAATCAGGGCTCCCGCGAGGGTCCCGCAGGTCACGATGGTCGCCAGTTTCAGCCACAGGTGGTTGCCTTGTTCACCCACCACAAAGAAAGTCACCAGGAAAATCAATACGATGCACAGAATCGAAGTCAACCAGACCAACGTCGTCAGCGGGGTTTCAAAGTTCATGCGTTTCGCGTCCCCGTAACGCCCCTTGACCCACACAGCGTTGATGGCGTAGGCCAGTGCCGCACCGATAATCATCGCCGCGCGTACCGTAAAGATCCACACCAGCAGCAGCGCCTGAATGGAGGGGTCTGGAACTGCCAGAATGACGTAAGTCACCAGAGCCACGCCGGTGACGCCATAGGTTTCAAAGCCGTCAGCGGAAGGGCCTACCGAGTCTCCTGCATTGTCCCCGGTGCAGTCGGCGATGACTCCGGGGTTACGCGGGTCGTCCTCGTCAATTTTGAACACGATTTTCATGAGGTCCGCACCGATATCGGCAATCTTGGTAAAGATACCACCTGCGATACGCAGGGCGGACGCCCCTAGAGACTCCCCGATAGCAAAACCGATGAAGCACGAACCTGCCACGTCAGCGGGCAGGAACACCAGAATAACCAGCATCATGAACAGTTCGAGGGAAATCAGCACGGTCCCGATGGACATCCCGGCCTGCAGCGGAATCTGGTGAACGGGGTAGGGTTTGCCGCGCAGCGAGGCAAAAGCCGCCCGGGCGTTAGCGAAAGTGTTGACCCGAATACCGAACCAGGCTACGGCAAACGAACCGCCCATCCCCAGCAAGCTGAATAGCACCACAATCCCGACTTTGCCCCAGCTGAAACCCACCAGCACCTTGTAATAGACGAGGATAATGACCGTGATGAAAGCCCACAGCAACAGCAGGAACTTACCTTGTTTCACCAAGTAGGCTTTGCAGGTGGAGTAAATGAGTTCGGCAACGTCCAACATGGATTTATGCACCGGCAGGCTGCGGAGTTTAAAGAACGTCACTGTTCCAAACACTAGACCGGCGATGCACACCACCATGCCAAAAATCAGCAGGCTGGTTCCGGGGATGCCGTGTATGTTGGCGAGGGATAAGTCGGGAAGTATCAGGTTTGCCTCCCCACCGCCAGGTCCGTCGCCTTGTCTCGCACTAGTTTGCGGGAGTGCCCCCGCCAGGCTTGCAGCCAGGACCTTTAGGTTAGGAATCATTGGTTAGCCTCGCTTCTATAAGTCTCTACCTCACCCGTAATTTTAGGCGGAATTTTCAGTATTTTTGGGGATTCTAGGGGGTTAGCTTGGGTTACGTCTGACAAAGCCGGCTCTGGCGGTCCCATAATTGTCCTTAAGAACCAATTGTCATTACTTAATATCGTGGGCGTAGTGGCTGATGGCACACGTATTCAGAATAATCAAAATTTTGAGAGTTGAATAAACAAAAAATATATGGCTGAACTCCATACCAAACAAACCGTACTACTGTACACTTTTTGGAAATATGGCTAAAGAATGTTTAGGTTCTCGCCGTATGACGGCAAAAAGTCCATTTATCAAGGAGGAACAATGGCAAAGAATATCTCTCGCTCGGCGAAACGTTTTACTATCGCCATGAAGCTGGCTTTGATTACCCTGGTAATGGTGCTGGCTATGGCGCTGATTGCTGTGGTCGGGGTGATTGGTTTGCGCTCCGTCAATGCCGCCACCGCCGAGACTATGGAAGCCTCGGCGCTTAAGGAACCTATTCAAAAAATTTGGCATGCTGAAGTTTATGTACGCATGATGAGCGACTGGGTAGCGCTGGAACTGACGACTAAAGATAAGGATGGCGATAAGGAACGAGTCGATAAACACGATGCCATTATCGAAGAATCCATCCAGGCAATCAGTGAATCCCCGGAATCAAAGTACCTTCCCACCTTCCCGAAATTCGTTGAAACTTATCAAGAGTGGAAGACTCTGCGGGCTAATCATCTGGTTCCTATGGCCTATGCTGTCCAGGACGGCCCGAACTACGCCACGGATTTTTGGGTTTACGGTCTAGAGACTTTTGAGAAAGGGCCGCAGGACAACCTCGGTCTCATTAACACTATGGAAGAACAGCTCACCCAGGTTGGCGTGGAAATCGATAAGCGCGTCTCCACGGCAAAAGCGGACGCTGCTCGAGCTCAAACTACTATGTTCCTCGGGGTGGGCGGGGTCGCTCTAGTCAGCATCGTCATCGCGATCCTGTTGAGCGTAAATATGACTCGACGCATCGTTAATCCCATTCGCCAAGTTAACCAGGGTCTGGAGGCTTTAGCTGGCGGTAACCTGACCGTACACATGGACATTAAGAGCAACGATGAGGCTGGCGACATGGCTCGTAATATGAACCTGGCCACCGAAAGCCTACGTGGACTGATTGTCGAAACTTACAATGTTTCTGCCAAGGTCAAAGAGTCCTCACAGCGCGTTACGAACACTCTGGACGAGGTCGCGAGCAGCGCATCCCAGGCCAATAGTCTGATTGCGAAAGTCGATACCAGCTCAGAACATGTCTTTTCCAACGTGTCCACCATTGCAGCCGGTTCGGAACAGATGGGTGCGTCTATCCGCGAGATATCTTCTAACGCTACAGAGGCGGCTTCGGTTGCTCGCAATGCCACACAGGTTGCCGAGCATACGAACAAGGTCGTAGCGAAACTGGGGGAGTCTTCACAGGAAATCGGGGAAGTCGTAAAAACCATTACTAAGATTGCAGAGCAGACCAACCTGTTGGCTTTGAACGCCACGATTGAGGCGGCCCGCGCTGGCGATGCGGGGAAAGGCTTCGCGGTTGTGGCTGGTGAAGTGAAGGATCTCGCTGCCGAGACCGGCAGGGCCACGGAGGAAATTTCTACCCGTATTGAGCAAATTCAAACCGATACTACCGGCGCAGTGGAAGCTATCGAAGAAATATCTGAAATTGTCTCTCAAATCTCTGATTTCCAAACTACTATTGCCTCTGCGGTGGAAGAACAAACTGCTACTACGAATGAAATGAGCCGTTCTACTGCAGACGCGGCTTCGATTGCGAACGAAATCAACAGCATGATTACCTCGGTAGCTCAGGGAGGACAAGGAATTTCAGAATCGGTGGAGCACCTTTTAGAGGCTACTTCGGAACTGCGAGCCTTCGCAGATGAACTCGAATGCCACATGAGTGGATTCCAGGTTTAGCACAGCCTTTCGGTCTTTTGCTATATGGGGGACGCTGCTGCGGCGGCGTCCCCCTAGCTTGAATCTGACAAAATTCGAATCGGGAGTTCTCTTGCAATGGAGTGAATCCTGTCTAGGTGTGCAAAGCCAATTGTGCGAAAACCTCGCAGATACGCTAGAATCTAGTCTGTTCGGCTGTATGCCGAAGCAAGCGGAAAGTTTTTCCCACCTCCACCCGGTGCAGTTTTCCTTCGGAGACGCACGTCTTGGGTTACGGTCTAAAGCGCTCGGCTGTGCTTTTTATGACACAGACGTGGGGTAACTTTGTGTGTGCTTTGGCTCGCGGCGTGGTTACAAGCAAGGAGTCCTCATTACTGACGTAAGGATTAATGACCAAATTCGGGTGCCAGAAGTGCGCCTGATTGGTGCTAACGGCGAACAAATCGGAGTGGTGGCCACTATGAAGGCTATCACCTTGGCCGATGACGCCGGTCTGGACCTGGTGGAAGTTGCCCCCGAAGCGCATCCTCCGGTGTGCAAACTGATGGATTACGGTAAATACAAGTACGAAGCCGCGCAAAAGGCTCGCGATCAACGCCGGAATCAGGCCAGTACGCAGCTGAAAGAAATCCGCCTGGGACTGAAGATTGACGACCACGACTACGAGGTGAAAAAAGGCCACATTCTGCGTTTCCTCGATGGCGGAGACAAAGTCAAAATCATGATTAAGTTCCGGGGACGGGAACAGAGCCGCCCTGAAATGGGCATCAAACTTTTGGAACGTTTGGCTGAAGACATCGCAGATGATGGTGTTGTTGAGTCCGCCCCCCGGCAGGACGGTCGTTCCATGACTATGGTAATCGGCCCGGTTAAGAAAAAGACTGACGCCGTGAGCCAACAGCGCAAGCGCCGCGAAGACGAACGTCAAGCGAAGCGTGACGCCAAGGCGGAACGGGCTTTGCGCAACCAGCAACGCGTGGCTCAACAAGCGAACGCCCCGGTTTTGAAGCCGCTGACTTTCGATCAGCTCGGTTCGGGCAACCTGGCCGCCGCGGCTTCCCAGGCTCCTGAGCCTCTCGCCGCGAAGCCGGCTGCCAAATCGCCAGCACGAAAGAAACCGGCCAGTTCTACCACGTCCGAAACCTCGGAGCCAGCGGCGAACCCTGTGGCTGATACAGACCAAAGCCCGGATGACGCAAAACCGGCCACTCGGAAAGCGCCGGCTCGGAAAACGGCTGCGAAAACCACTGCGGCGGCCGATAAACCTGCTGCCACCAGTGCCAAGGCTCCTGCCCGGAGAACGACTGGCACCACCAAGAAAGCTGCCCCCAAGACAACCGCGGGCAAAACCGATAAACCGGCCACCAAGAAGGCCCCGCTTAAGAAAGAGGAGAAATAATATGCCAAAGAATAAAACCCATTCTGGGACTAAAAAGCGGATTCGTGTTACAGGCTCCGGAAAGCTGATGCGCGAACAGACTAACAAACGCCACCTGCTGGAACACAAGTCGTCTCGGCGGACTCGTCGCCTCAGCCAGGATCAGGTCGTGGCTCCCGCTGACGTGAAACGCATGAAGAAGCTGTTGGGTAAGTAAAGGAAAAAGGAGATAAATCATGGCACGTGTCAAGCGCGCAGTAAACGCTCACAAGAAACGCCGCACCACTCTGGAACGGGCCGAGGGCTACCGCGGCCAGCGTTCTCGCCTGTACCGTAAGGCTAAGGAACAGGTCACCCACAGTTTTGTGTATAACTACCGCGACCGCAAGGCGCGCAAGGGCGACTTCCGTCGGCTGTGGATCACTCGCATCAATGCGGCTTGCCGCGCCCAGGGCATGACCTACAATCGCTTCATGCAGGGTCTGCGTTTGGCTGGCATTGAAGTCGATCGGCGGATGCTAGCGGAACTGGCAGTTAGCGACATTGCGGCTTTCAACGAATTGGTTAAAGCTGCACAGGCTGCTCTGCCCAAAGATGTAAACGCTCCCGCGGCCGCCTAAAGCCCGGCGTTTATCAATCGAAAACTCTATGGTGGAACGTCGCGAAATCCTCGACAACCCCGGAAGCGAACGCATCCGGAAGGTGGCGGGGCTTTCGCGGCGTTCCGCGCGTTTGCGCTCGGGTTTAACGCGGGTGGAAGGTCCCCAAGCGGTCACTGAGCTGCTGCATAGTGCCCCTCAGGGGGCGGTGACAGATTTATTTGTGACCGAGGCGGGCGCCGAGACTCGCCCGGAACTGTTGGATTTTGCTCAGTCCACAGTATCTGCGGTGGGGCTGCATATTCATATTATTTCCCCGCAAGTTGAGAAGGTGCTGAGTGATGCCGCACAAGGGTGGATTGCGGTAGCGCGTTTTGAGGCTTTTCCGTCCGTGCCGGCCTCGCCGGAGGGGACCCTGGCTTTGATTCTGCCCGCTACTCAAGACCCGGGCAACGCGGGGACGTTGATTCGGCTGGCTGATGCCTGCGGGGCCTCAACGGTGTTTATGGGGCAAGACTGTGCCGATGCGACCAGTCCGAAAGTCATTCGCGCTTCGGTGGGCAGTGTGTTCCATGTTCCCACGCCGCGGTTTCAGGATTTAGAGGCAGTGGTGGCGGCTCTGCGTGCTGAAGGGTGGACTATTGTGGGCACGTCCCTATCCGGTGACATCATGCTGACCCCGGTTACGGCCGCGACCTGGAGTGACAAGAAGGTCGCTTGGGTCATGGGCAATGAAGCGCACGGGCTGGACGCGACCGAGGAATCCTGGTGCGATGTGTTGGTGTCCATTCCCATGTTTGGGCGTGCCGAGTCCCTCAATGTGACGTCCGCGGCGACCTTGTGCCTGTGGCTGAGCGCGGCCGCGCAGCGGCTGTAGCCGGTGGTTTTGCCGGTCGCCGCTGAACCACAACGAAAACGGGGGAGCCTAGTTCAGTGCTTGCAGAGCCGATTCAAAGTCAGGATCCGTGGTGATTTCGTCGACCAGCTGGGTGTATTTCACCACGCCGTTCGAATCAATAATCACGATGGAACGAGCGAACAATCCGGCCATAGGGGAGTCTGCTAGCTGGACACCGTAGTCCTGGCCGAAGTTGGAACGGAACGCCGAAGTCGTGATGACGTGGTCGATACCTTCCGCGGCGCAAAAACGCCCTAGGGCAAAAGGCAGGTCGCGCGAAACACAGATGACTTCCACCCCGTCGAGCTTGGCGGCTTCGGCATTGAAGCGCCGTACTGAGGCTGCACAAACCCCCGTATCAATGGAGGGGAAAATGTTGAGAAGCACTGTCTTGCCGCGGAAATCAGACAGTTTCGCTTCAGACAGGTCCTGTTTGACAGTCACGAAGTCCGGGGCGGGAGAACCCACCGCGGGCAGTGAACCAACAGTATTTACGGGATTACCTTGCAAATGAGTTGTAGCCATACTTTCATCCTAACAGTGTATTTTCCCGGTCAGGTCGAAACCGTAGTGAGACTAAGCGATCGAAATTTGCGTTTAAATCGGGGTTGCTGGCCTATATAGCCACCTATCCCTGTTTAATCCCCGATTTCTAACGCCCCGCTCGCGATATACCCGGAAAAGACCCCTAATTCGGAGGCTGGAGTCTAAAAAGGTAGTTGCCTCGGCCGGAAACCGAGGCAACTAGTGTCGAATTTTTCAGAAAGTATTTATAATGCCCCAAAGGGTGCCCATCCAGTGTAGAACTCTATGGAGTCTTTTGCCACCCAGACAATAGCGGCCACGATAATGACCGCCAGAGAACCGTAGACTGCCCAGCCCAGAGCTCGCATCTGCGGCGTTGGCTCGGTGTCGGCGATAACTTCACCGGTTTCATCACGAATGGGATCCCCGGCATGAGCGCGCATCCCCAGGGCATAGAGCATGGGAATCCCGGCTCCAAAAATGAGGGCCAAAGCGGCCACTCGAACGATTGCCCAAGCCATTTCGACAGTCATTTTTCATCCTTTCCGAGGTTACTTATCCGGCGATTCCAAAGCGGCGGCGGAAACTGTTTTACCTTCGCTGGCGCTGGCCGTGATGGGAACGTTACGTTCGCCCTTCAGATGCTCGTCAGAAAAGAGCACTTCTTCGAGTTCACGATCGAGTTTGCGTAGCTGCTCAATCAGGTCATCGCGCTGGCGTCTCAGCTCGGTTATCTGGTCAACTCGCGACTGTGAGGTCACCAGTGCGGCTTCGGCGGCTTTATCCAAGCCCTTTTGCATGATTTCGTCGATGTCCTCACGCAGGTTCGCGTCGACCTCGCGGGTCGGCGCGGTTTGTAGCGAAGAATCAATCGACTCGGCGTTCGGATCCCACTCTTCGTTCACGTTGTGAGCCCCCACAGAATTCTTGTGCGAACGCAGCACGATGAGGACCACCATCACCAGCAGGATGGCCAGGTCAAGCAGCGCCCCGACTATGGGGTGCGCCCGACCCGCCAGAGCGGCAATCCACCAGGTTGCATAGCCGACCACACCGGCGCAGGGTAGGGTGATGACCCAAGCGGACGCCATCCGCATGGCGACTCCCCAGCGCACGGTAGCGCCCTTCTTGCCCAACCCGGTGCCCAAGATAGCACCGGTGGTCACGTGGGTAGTGGACAAAGCCATCCCCCCAGCAGCCGAGGTTAGAATGATAGCCGCGGAGGTCGCTTCTGCAGCCATTCCCTGGGGAGGCTCCAGGTCGACCAGACCTTTACCCAAAGTGCGGATAACCCGCCAGCCACCGGAGAGCGTTCCTGCCGCAATTGCTACCGCGCAAGCCAAGATGACCAGGACGGGGATCCGATCCTCCGCAGTTGCGTTACCGGTCGCGATGAGGGCCAGGAAAATCACGCCCATCGTCTTTTGGGCATCGCCCGCGCCGTGAGCCAGTGACACCAGGCAAGCGGTGATGACTTGGCCGTGACGGAAGTGGGAGGCTTTTCGCTCTTTTGGAATCGTGTTCGTAATCCAGTAGACCAGGGCAGTAGCTGTGGCGGACACGCCGGCCGCGATGAGGGGAGAGACCACGGCAGGAATCACAATCTTGCCCAGGATAGAACCCCATTCCACGCCCCCGGCACCCATCGCCGCGAACGCCGCGCCAATCATGCCGCCGAACAGGGCGTGGGAGGAACTGGAAGGTAACCCCAGCAGCCACGTAAACAGGTTCCAGATAATGGCTCCTATCAGGGCGGAAAACACCACCATCAATAGGTTGATACCCTCGGCCTGGTTGGTGAGGTCATAAGAACTCAAATCGACAATGCCGCTGGCGACTGTGGCGGCGACGTTCACGGAGAGGAACGCTCCGACCATGTTCAAACCGGCAGAAATCGCCACCGCTTGAAAGGGCTTGAGGGCACCGGTCGAGATAGAAGTGGCCATGGCATTGGCGGTGTCGTGGAAGCCATTAGTGAAGTCGAAAGAAAGTGCCGTAATGATGACGATTGCGAGCACGATAGTGGCAGTTATTTCCAAAGCAGCATCCTTAGGATTGTGAGTGTGACTGCCGGAAGTTCAAGCCGCCGTTCGTAACTGGCAGCCCTCACCCGGTAATCCAAAGGAACTCTACCTTTCGACTGTTAACTGAACATTGCACGAATGTTAAATGCGTGTAAATTATGGGCAGAATTTTTGTTAAAACTTTTGGGGAGGCTCACTGCGGTGAACCTCCCCAAAAGTTTATTTTCTGAGCAAATTTTTTGCACGCAACAGGCTTAGAAAACGCCCAGGTTCGCTTTGGCTTTGCGGCCGTCAGTCAAGGTGACACCCAAGGTGCGGGAATCCAGGTAACGGTCATTGCTGATAGAAACATCTTTCGCCAAGCGGCCCAGTTGAGAAACCTCAATCCAGTTCTGCAAGCGCTTGTCCTTGCCATTCGCGCTGCCGATGTAGCCGTCGCCGAAGTTGAAGTTAGCGAGCAGCATCTCCTGCTGGGGCTTAATCAGGTTGGACATCGTGACGCGGAAGGTGCGCGTGGAGGTAGCGCGATCGAAGCCAAGATCCTCAACCGTAGAACCCTTGAACTGGCCGGTGGTGATGCGGCGATCTACACCCTGCGGGCCAGAAACCTGGTGAACTTTGACCAAGAAAGACACCGTCGGGAACTCACCGTAGTAGTTTTCGGTACCCACGTTCTTAACCCGTAGCGCTACGGTACCGGCGTAACCGGCAGCCTTAGCGGTCGAAACCGTGAGGAAGGGGGCCAAGTCGAGCTTGCCATCATTCACGGCGTTCGGGTCAACCGGCTTCAGCTCGGTGGAGGCCACGAACTTTTCGGTGGGGTGGGGGAAACCAGCATCCTGAGAAGCATTCGTGTCGCCGTTGCCGCCCAGAGCGCCATCTGGGGTGGCGTACATCTTGACGACAACTTCGTTCTTAACCGGGGCCTTGGAGGTCCAGGCGAAAGCATGGCCCCAAGTGCCGTTAGGCTTACAAGCCTGCTGAGTGCCGGTCATGGTGATGGTACGGAAGCCATAAGTGGCTTCACCAGTGTTGCCGGCAGGAACCTGGTAAGGGCCAATCTGTTGACCAGCGGTGTAGGACAGCGAGTACGAGATGGAGTAGCCAATGGTCTTGGCCAGCGAAGCGGTGATAGACGCGTTGGGACCTTCACCTGCGGGAGTGTTGGTCGAAGCGGTGGCACTGACTCCCGCGTTCAAGTCGCTGTGGTAAGAGAAGCTGATGGTCTCGGTCTTGGACAGAGTTTGGGTCAGCGGTACCGAGGCGTTGGTACGGTTGGTGGTGGAAATCGTACCTTTGGGCTCGAAGTTGGTCGAGACTTTGTAGATGACGGTACGCAGGTCCTCACCGGCGTTACACACCGGGTAAGCGTTCAAAACGTTCGCCTTCAGGTAGTTGTTTGCCCGGTAGGTGTTGACCACGGGCAGTTTGTCGTTATTCTGAACGGTTTCCGGGGTGAAGTCCTGGAAGGAGTCGGCGTGTGCCGGAACTAAGAAGGCGCCGCCCAATAAGGCTGCACCCGCCACAGAGGCGAAAATGTGTTTTACTTTCATGTTTTCTCCATACGTAGTTGCTATATTCACCGCTGAATGTTCAGAGCCAGAGACAACCCTGTCGCTGCGCACCCAGCTTACGGAGAGATTACCACCAGGCTACGCTCAGGAAAAATTCAGAAAAAGATGCCCGTTAAATGTTCCGATTAGAGCGAGTAAACCGCTAAATAGCGCGGAAAAATCGGGGTCGAGGGGAGTTGAAATCTTGATTTTTGCGCAAAAATTGCCGTGGCGGGGTTTTACCGCCGTTATGGGGCGCAAAATAGGCATTGAACTGGAATTTCATCCAATTCTAGCGGAGTTCAAAAGGTGAATACAACTGTACGAAAACTACTAATTTATTTACAAAAATTTATCATTTAGAGCTGCGGCCGGAAGCGGGCTTGTGCTGACAACGTGAAAAAACAAAAACCGCGCCAAGGAGAACCTTGACGCGGCATTCAAGAAGTGAAACGGGGTTAGCGACCCGTGTTGCGCACCACGCGATTGGACTTGATGCACTTGGTGCAGACGTTCAAATGACGGGGGGTGCCATTAACGATGGCGCGAACCCGCTGAATGTTCGGGTTGAAACGACGCTTGTTACGCCGGTGTGAGTGAGACACACTCATCCCGAAACCGGGACCTTTTCCACATACATCGCATACCGCAGCCATGTTCTTACCTCTGATTTCCTGTAATTCTTCAAAGTCATTCACGGGTTTTGCACCCGTAGCTCGCAACGAGCAACCTCACTATGATAAGGCAAACTGGGCCGATTCTCAAATCGAACCCCGCTTTAAAAGCAGATTCGTTACGCGCGCCCAAGACACCGGTCGTTCTGAAACACGACGCTGAACCCGCAGACTAGAATGGGACTGCTAGAACGCCGTTGTTCTGGCAAAACGGTGTAGAAATCCTTTTTCCAGGGAACAGATAGGAGCGATGATGGCTGGGCGTATCGAAGAGGACCTGCTGGGGAAACGTGAAATTCCTGAGGATGTTTACTACGGGGTGCAAACCCTGCGCGCAATCGAGAATTTCCATATATCGGGTAAAAAAATCCAGGATGTTCCGGAGTTCGTGCGAGCCATGGTCCAGGTCAAAAAGGCAGTGGCGTTAGCGAATGAAGAGTTGCACGTGCTTCCCCACGACATCGCTCGCGCCATTGTGGCCGGCTGCGACGAAGTTCTAGAGAAGGGCCGAGCCATGGATCAGTTCCCCGTGGATGTGTTCCAAGGCGGGGCGGGCACCTCGGTGAACATGAACACCAACGAAGTCGTGGCGAACTTGGCTTTGGAACTGTTGGGCTACGAAAAAGGCCGCTACGACATCATTAACCCTAATGACCACGTGAACAAGAGCCAATCCACCAACGATGCTTATCCCACCGGTTTTCGCGTGGCCGTGTACACCCAGCTTCACGAAGTGGAGCGGGCAGTACGTGAGCTGTCCGATGCTTTTGCCCGCAAAGGCGAAGAATTCAAAGGCATTCTTAAGATGGGCCGCACCCAGCTGCAGGATGCCGTCCCCATGACATTGGGTCAGGAATTCAACGGTTTTTCAGTCAACATAGGTGAGGAACTGACGCGTTTGTCCGTTGCGGGAAATCTGCTGTTGGAAATGAACTTGGGGGCGACGGCTATCGGCACCGGTGTAAACACGCCGGAGGGCTATCCAAAGGTTGCGTGCCAAAAGCTCTCGGAAGTGACTGGATACGATATCGTTCCGGCGACGAACCTGCTGGAAGCCACCTCAGATAACGGCGCTTACCTGGCAGTTCACGCGGTGCTGAAGCGGCTGGCGTCCAAGCTGTCGAAAATTTGTGATGACCTGCGACTGCTTTCCTCAGGGCCGCGCTGTGGTTTGCATGAAATTAACCTTCCCGAGATGCAGCCGGGTTCCTCGATTATGCCCGCCAAAGTCAACCCGGTTATTCCCGAGGTCGTCGACCAGGTTTGTTTCAAGGTCATGGGCAACGATGTCGCCCTGACCCACGCTGTCGCCGCTGGTCAGCTGCAGCTGAACGTCATGGAACCAGCCGCGGCTCAGTGCATGTTTGAATCCATTGAGCTGCTAACCAACGCTATTGACACCTTGCGCACCAAGTGCATTGACGGTATCACCGCCAACCGTGAAGTCTGCGAAGCGTATGTGCATAACTCCATCGGAATCGTCACCTATCTCAACGACATCATCGGTCACCATAATGGTGACTTGATTGGGAAAGAAGCCGCGAAGACCGGCAAGTCAGTCAGGGAACTGGTCATTGAAAAAGGCTTGATGACCCCCGCGGAGCTTGACGAAGTTCTCAGCTTGGAGTCACTCATGAGTCCCCACTACACCGGCAAGGTTTGGGGCGACGACGAACGGGGTCTGCCCCAGCGTTGAATCCGTGGTGAGGGTCAATTCCCCAGTCTGGTTGGTCCCACTGTCGTTTCGGGTAGCGGCAGTGGGACCGACGTTTATTGTCACCAGAGGCAAAACTGGCCAAACCGGAATGGGAACCGGGAAAACCAGTCGGCAACAGGTAACTTAGGAGGTGACCAGGGAGGAAACAGGTTGGATACCGCGCGACAAAAGTTGGAGACAAAAGACCTTCGCGAATGGTGCGTGCGCACGGGGGAGGTCTTGAATCAGGCGCGGGATTTGCTGGACGACCTCAACACTTTCCCCGTACCGAATTTCAACACCGGGGCTAATCTGGGGAATTCTTGGGCAGCGGCCACGCGTGCGGCGCAAGTCCTGAGTCCCTCCCTGCGCCCCGCGGAATTTATGGGCGCGCTGAGCCGGGAAGTCGCGAAATTTCCCTACGGATCAGTCGGGATTTTCCTTGCTTCCGGCTTTGCTGCATGCGCGGAAGCCTGGGGGGATGCGCCCGTGGTGCGTCCGGCCGATTTGCTGATGGCCATCGATGCCATGGACAGGGCGTTTAAGGCAGTCAGCGGGTCAGATACCTGGGAATTCGGGTTGTCCCGATTGATTTCTACCGTTTCGCAACAGCTTTCGGAACTGGAACTGTTGACTTTGTCACAAGTCGTGGACACGGCTTTGGTTTGTGCGCAGGAAGCTACCATTGATTCCGCTGACGCTCACGGCGGGGTGGGAGATGCCGGCCTGGCGGGGGCCTGCCTGATTTTTGCTTCCTTGGCTGACCTGGCTGCCACAGCTGAAGGTGATGCCGCCACCAATGTTTCCACGGTGCAAGCCATGTTACGCGATTGGGCTAATCGTTCGCGTATCGTTGCGGAAAGTCTGCGGCACACGGTGCCGGGCGGTGAATTTGCCGCCACTTTCCATTTTGAGGCCATGGATATACCTACCGGAAAGCTGCGGGACAGTCTGCGGGCGGCCAGCTCTGAAATACTGGTTTGTAAAATTTTAGATGAAATCGGAGTGGGACGTTTCGTAGCGCACGTACACACCCCCTCGCCTCTGGCAGCCCTGCCATATCCGCACGGAGCTGTGCTGATTCATCATCTCGGCCTCCGCCCTGAAGCCCTCGAAGGCGACGAAGATCCCCTGACTAAACTCACTGCTGATTTTGACAATGTGGTGGTTTTGTCTGACTTTGCCGCCCGCCAGGCCCCGCTGGTGACTCCGGGGCTGCTGGTCCTCAGCTCCGCGCCGGCACTGGTGGAGACCTACGCTAGAGCGGGAGCCACGGTCCTTTTAGGCACGGAAAATCCCGAACAGATTTGTTGGGCCTGGCGCTCCATCCCCAAAGGCCGCGCTACTCTCATCATTCCCACTACCCCTGAAGCGCGCGAAATGGCTCTGACAATACGCGATTCCCTGGACGATACCGAGTGCGCGGACGCTCCTGTGATGGTGGCGGATACCGACGATGAGTTGAGCGCAGCGTGGCTGGTGCAGTCCTTGCAAGGGAAACGGTTTCGCGGGGCAGCTTCGGAGCAGCTGCGCGATTTGGAAACCGCTTGCCGGGATTTGAAAGCCAGCATCCGGGTTGAACCCTTGTCTGATCATGACTTGGACACCCAGATTCGCGACCTTGTCAACGACCTGGGGTCGAACCGGGAACTCCACGCGGTCATCAGTTCCGAAAATGTCAGCACGGACCGGATGAAGTTGCAGCTCGCTTTGGCGAACTACGCGGACATTGAACTTGTCGCCTATTACGGAGGACAGCCCGGCCCCACCTGCATCGGAGTTCGGTTTTGACATCTGTGGTGTGTTTCCCCGCGGTGACCTCCGCTTTTCCAACACTTCCGAATTTTCGGTGAGAGGCTCCCTGATAAGGTGAAACCATGGTGAACTTGCAGACTCCTCTGGAGCGGATAGTTAAGGCGAAATCCGTCGTCTCTAAGTTCGCTCACCTGGGGGTATTGACCTTGGGTGATTTGCTGTGGTACCCGCCGCGGCGAACCTATCGATGGGGAGAACTGACCCGTTTTGACTCGCTAATCCCCGGGGCGGATGTCACAGTTTTTGCGGTGGTGATGGATTCGCGTCTGGGCAGGACTCGCCGCCACGACAAAGCCATGCTCACGGTAACCCTGCAGGACCAGCTGGAAACGGACGCTTTCGACGAGGGAGGATTCCGTCCGGACTTGTGGGGAAAGAGGGCCAACCGACTGACCGTGCGTTTCTTTGCGAAACACCCCAACGCCTTAAACATGCACGCAAATCGCCTGGAAAAGGGGACTTTAGCGGTTTTTGCCGGGCGACTTTCGGGTAAACCGGGTAGCCGGGCCAGCGAAGCCTTCTTGGCTCATCCGGAATACCGGGTGCTGGCCGATTATGACCCGGAAGTCGTGAAAACCCTCTCAACCCGCCCCCAGCCGCTCTATCATGCCACCGCGGGCCTGCCCTCGTGGAAAATCGGGAAAATCATCGACACTCAGCTGCTGATGCTAAATCCCGCGGAGATTCCCGAAGCCATCCCCGACTCGCTGCGCCGCGAGAGAAACCTGCCTGATGCCTACACAGCCTTGCTCGGCTTGCACCACCCGGAAACCGATGCTCAATACCAGGCTGCTGTGGACTATCTGCGGTTCCGTGAGGCATTTACGCTGGGCGCGGCTCTGGCCAAAGCCCGCAACCAGGTCCAAGCCCATCCGGCCTGGTCCTTGCCGGTTTCTCGGGACGCTTCCGCGCCGAGTACGGGTGAGCGCGGGGAACCTGGCGACCTGGTTTCACAAGTCGTGGCGGGGTTGCCTTTCCAACTCACTGCCGGGCAGTGCCAGGTTTGGGATGAAATCGCGGGGGATATTGACCGTGAGGTCCCCATGAATCGGCTGCTGCAGGGGGAAGTGGGGTCGGGCAAGACCGTGGTGTCGGCTTTAGCATGTGTCGCTGCGGTACAAAACGGTTTTCAAGCCGCTTTCATGGCTCCCACCGAAGTCCTCGCCCACCAGCATTTTCAGACCCTGAATCGGTTGTTGGGGGCACTGGCGGATCCTCTGGGCGAGCTATCGGGGGCACAGCCCGGTACGGATAGTGTCCCGCTACGTTTGCTGACCGGTTCGACACCCGCCCTGGAGAAACGAGAAATTGCCGACCGGGGGGCGGCCGGTGAGCCGATGCTGGTGGTGGGAACCCAGGCTCTGCTGACTGAGTCGCTGCACTTGTCTCGCCTGGCCCTGGTGGTGGTTGATGAGCAGCACCGTTTCGGGGTGGAACAACGCGGCGCTCTGCTGGCGAAAGGGGAGCGAGCCCCACATTTCTTGACGATGACCGCTACCCCGATACCGCGAACCGTCGCCATGACGGTGTTTGGGGACTTGGATGTTTCCGTGTTGCGCCAGCTGCCCGCGGGACGCGCGGAGGTCCAGACGTTCCTGGTCAATGAAGCAAATGTGCGGTGGGTCACGCGTGCCTGGAGCCGGGCCGCGGAAGAAATCGAGCGGGGAGGGCGAGTCTATGTGCTTTGCCCCAAGATTGCGCCGGACGCCTCTGAACTGGACTCTGCCGACTCCGCTGCTCTCCAGAACCCTCCGGAAACCGGGCGGAAAAAGCGAAAGACCGCCGCGAAAACCAGCTGGGGCGATGATTTAGCCGGATTTGGAGAACTCGAAGAGCTGGAACCCGGCCGGGTCCTGCACACCGTCACCCAGACTGCGTCACAACTGGCTGAACTGCCCGTATTTAGAGATATTCCGATTGGGGTGGCACATTCCAACCTGGATTCCGGTGCCAAACAACAGGCCGTGGCGGACTTTGCTACGGGTCGAACCCCGCTGCTGGTGTCCACCACGGTTGTGGAAGTCGGTATGGACGTGCCCGAAGCCTCCATGATGATTATCTTGGATGCTGACCGTTACGGGATTTCACAGCTGCACCAGCTGCGAGGGCGGATTGGCCGCGGTTCGCGTCCCGGCGTTTGCCTCGCCATTGCCCCCCTAGATTTCCCGCCCGTTTCGGACAATCTGGCGGATTTGATGGCACAAGCGGGGGAGGGGGCGCTGGCTCCGGCTCTGGCGCGCCTGCTGGCTTTTGCAGCGAGTCGGGACGGGTTCGCGCTGGCTGAAGCTGATTTGAGAATCCGCCGGGAGGGCGATGTCCTGGGTCAAAGCCAGTCGGGCCGCCGTTCCCGGCTAAAGGTGCTTTCCTTGGTTAGTGACGCGGAAGTCATTGCGGCCGCCAAAGCCGCGGCGGCCACGGTGGTGGCAGAAGATCCCCAGCTCAGCGCACATCCGGAGTTGGCTCGGTTGGTGTTTGACCTGGGGGAAGGGGCTCAGAATCTCACGAAGTCCTAGGGAGTACAGCTGGCGTGTTTAAACTTGGTAAAATTCCCTCTGTGTGTTCATGGTGGCGGCGTCTGGGAGCATTTATCGCGATGCTGACGGTGACGCTGGCGGCCCTTCCCCAAGCCAGCGCGATACCTGCCGCTGCCCGCGGGACGCTGGCCGCTCCTGGCCTGTGGGCGCAGGGTGTCAATGTCGCGGCGCCTTCCCCGGACGCACCAGGCGTGCTGTTTTTGGGGATGAGCGGTCTGAAGCCCAGCGACCTCGATTTACAGGGCAATCAGCTGGGGGAAATGCTGGTTCCTTTTACGTTTTCAGCACTGAGCACGCGGTCATTTCGGATTTATACCTGCCCCACCGAAGGATGGATGCAGCTACGGGCTCGCGGCGATGTTGCCGACGAAGAAGGGCGCCGGTTGGCTAAAACTGTAGGGTCGCAATGCCTGGGGATGAAGCTGGTGAAGGGCGATGGCACGGCCGCACAGACACCGGTTCCGGTCGAACCTGTCGCCGCCACGCCCTTGCCAAAATCTGCAGCTGTCACCTATGCCCAATTTAAAGGTCGCACCGAAAACATTACTTGGCCCACGCGCGGGATTTTTGCAACGGATGCTTGGGCGGTCGGACGAAATGCAGGAATACCGCTGGCGAATCGCCGTGGTCAGGTCGCCCACTGGCTGCCCTTGCCGGTCGTCCCCGAAATGGCGCGAATCAATCCTTCCACGCTCGATTCCCTCTATAACGAGCGTACCGGGGCCGGGGCCAGAGCCGCACTTGCCGCCAAAGCCCAACAGCCCACCTCGCCGCTAGGCAAGACCTTAAAGAACCGGACATCTTTGGAATCTGCGTGGCAGAACCTTCTCGCCGCCGCCCCCAGCGATGTTGTGGTGGATTTGGATACGGTTGACACCGCTGTGCTGAATCAGAACACCTACGACACTGCAAAGACCCTGTCCCTACAGCAGCTGGCCGCCATCCTGAGCGCAAATCAGAGCGCGGCGCACCCTCGTCCGGTCATTATCGCTTCTTTGGGGGATTTTGAAGGCGCCAGGTCCCTGCAGCTACTGGCAGCGCAGACTCCCGGGTTGGCGCTTACGGGAGGGGAGTCGGCCGCAACTTCCGACGCTGGGACTCCTGGCACTGGTGTTCTCTACACTTCCACGACTCGCGCCGTCGGCTTAGCAACTCTTGCCGACGTACGCGGTTTAGTGTTGAACGCGCGCACATACCTGGACCCCAAGCTGGTCCCGCCGGCGAATATCACCCTTCCTGAACTGAGAGTTAACCCGGTCGCTAGCGTCGCCGAGGCTTGTTCTGTGATTACCGAGCAGCAGCGTCACGCCAGCTCCGCCCTGCGCGCCAACTCACGGTGGTACCAGGTCTTTCATCTGCTGTCTTACCTGGCGATTGGGGCGCTGATAATCTGGGCTTTTGCGTCGCGCGGCTCGCGGCGTTTAGCAAACAGCTGGTGGGTGGTACGTCTCCTAGGCCTTATTGCCTTCGCGATGCTACCGGCAGCGCTGATTCTGAACTGGATTCCGTGGTGGAACTTGCCCGGTACCGACTCTACGATTGGAGCAATCGCGGTAGCCCTGGCCTTGACCGCGGTGATTGCGGCGGCTTTGGTGGGCATCCTGTGGCGTAGTCCTCACGCGGTGTCTATTCTGGCGGGGATTTCATTCTTTATTTTGGCGCTGGATATTGTCCTGGGTTCCGCCCATCAGCGCAACGGATTCATGGGTTCCCTGGTCCTCAGTTCGCGGCGCTACTACGGCATTTCTAACCGGACCTACATCATTCTCATTGTCGGGGCTCTCCTGGCATTACTACCGGTCCTGCAACGTTTCTGGGGCCAACGCCGGGCCGCCTGGGTCACCGCGGGACTCGGTGTCGCAGTCCTCTTGATTGATGCATTGCCCGGTTGGGGTGCGGACTTCGGGGGACCTCCGGGAATTATTCTGGCCTTTGGGATAGTCGCCTTGATGGCTGCTGGAGTACAACCGCGCTGGTGGCACGCCGGTGTCTGGGTGGTGCTCACACTAGGGGTGATGGGGGCTATCGGCTGGTTCTCCCGCGGTTCAGACAGTCATATCGGGAACTTTTGGTCGAATCTGGGCAGCAGTGAAAGTCAGGAGTTGATTGCCGGAAAAGTCCGTGATGTGCTGCGTTCTTTTGAGAACAACCTCGGGGTCGTCATTCTATTAGCGCTGGTAGTAGTGGCGCTAGTGGTGGCCATGGTGATGGTAAAACGCCGCCAAGTGTCCTGGCCGTGGTGGGTGTCCACCTGGAATCAGCTCACTGACCTGCCTGCCCTGCGCGTCGTGGCTTTGGGTATTTTGTTGGGTATGGCGGTGGCTGTGCCTATCAACGATTCCGGGATGATGATTGTGAAGGAAGCTATCTATCTGGTACTGCCAGCTCTGAGTGCTGTGATTGCACAGCGAGCCATCCAATTCAACCGCAGTCCCGAGCCTGGTGCAAATAAGTGACCAGGGTATCCCCGTAGTTCTTCGTGCCATCGGCTTGCAGTCCCGAAGGAATCTCAGGGGTAGGAAACTTTTTTGATGTCTCCAGTACCATGACCCCCTCTGGGCTGAAGTGTGCGGTCAGGCCTGCCAGAATCTCTGAGAGCACGTAAGGTGCTAAAGCATAAGGGGGGTCCAAGAAAATGAGGTCAAAACAATCCGTGGGTTTCAGTTCAGAAACGTACTTGGCGGCATCTTTCACCAGGACACGGGAGCGGTCCCGATAGTGCAGAGTATCTATGTTCGCACGCAGCACCTTGGCTGCCGACCCGGCGGCGTCGACAAAAACCGCGCTTGCCCCGCCACGAGACAGCGCCTCCAGACCCAGGGCTCCCGAACCGGCGAACAAATCCAAAACCGCGGCACCTTGTGGGAATCCAGAACAAAGCAGGTGGGAAAACATCGCTTCGCGCACCCGCTCGGAAGTGGGGCGGGTTCCCGACTTCGGCACAGTCAGGTGCAAGCCCCCCTTTTCGCCAGCAACAATTCGTGTCACAGACCACAGCCTAGCCGAATTGCCGGTAATCTGGATATGTGACTCAAGCGCTTTGCCCCGGAACTTTTGACCCGTTCACCTATGGACACCTCGATATGGTGCGCCAATGTTTGACCTTTGCAGATGTAGTAGTCATTGGAATTGCCGAGAATTCAAAGAAAACCCCGCTGCTTTCGTTGGATAAACGCATCGAATTGGCTCAGACCACGATTCGGGAAGCGAAACTTGATACCCGCGTCAACGTAGAAATCGTGGAAGGACTGATAGCTGATTTCTGTAAAGAACATCATATTGATGTTATTGCGAAAGGACTGCGTACCTCCCAGGACTTTGATTACGAAAATCCGATGAGTCAGATGAATCGCCAAATCGGGGCTCCGCCGACCGTGTTTGTGGGCTGCAAACCGGCGTTGATTCACGTCTCAAGTTCTATGGTTAAGGAAGTCGCCAGTTACGGAGCTGATGTCTATACGATGGTTTGTGCGGATACCGCGCAAGCTCTGTATGAGGCTTACCAAGTTAGCCCCCCAAACCGGGATAATAATGTCATATCAGCCCGTTTCGACAAGTACAACAGCTAGGGAGAAAAATGAGCGAGGAAAACAGGGACGACGAAATGATGGAATCAGCGGATTTACCTACCACTGCTGAGGACAGTTCAGATGAACCCGATGTTGGGCAGGCGACCCCCACGACCCCCGGTCCAGATTCGGACTCGACAGCGACGGGCCAAGCCGACAAAGCAGATTTTGTAGAGCCCGAAGCCTTAACCTCAGAGCAAATGGTGGCCGCTCTGAACGCCCAGGATTACAAGGGCTCGGAGCTGATGGATGTATTAGCCCAGATGGAAGCCTTAATTGCCCAGGCGCGCTCCCTGCCTATGAGTTCATCCGTGCTGGTTAATAAAGCCCAGGCTCTCTCTTTGCTGGAATCGGCGCGCGAGGCTATGCCTACCGATATTCGCATCGCCAACCAGATTGTGGCCGGAGCCAATGCGGTTATCGCTCGTGCCCAAGAAGAGGCTGAAGCCGCCTTAGCACAGGCCAATTCCACTTCAGAACGAATCCAAGCCGATGCTCACGCGCGGGCTGACGAACTGGTCAACCAGGAACGCATCGTCGTTATGGCCAAGGAACGCGCCGAGATGATAATTGAGGCCGCGACTCGTCAGGCGACCGACCTGACTGGGGGAGCTGACCGCTATTGTGAGGAAAAGCTGACGGCGCTGGAAGAAACGCTGGACAAGCTAAAGGAACAGTCCGCGGCGGGACGGCGAGTCTTGAGCGAACGCGCCCGGTTCAACCCCGATGATTTGCCCCAACCGGAGGCGGAAACCCCGGAGGCCAAACATGACTAGCGGCGCCAAAGCGCATGATGCCGGGAAAAAGTCGGCTCGGTTAGACAGCCAGGACGCCGGGTCTGACTACCGCGTTGCCTTAACCTCCCTGCCAGGTAATCCTGGAAAGACGCTCGAACTGCACGATTACCTGTTGCCGTTGCCGGACACCTGGACGAACGGGGTCGTGACCCTGCGGGAGGCTGAAGGCAGTTTCGAGGTCAGTTTGCAGTCCCTGCACGAGGGAATTTTGGTCAACCTGCGGGGTACGGTACCGACAGATGCCCAATGTTCGCGCTGTTTAGACCCAGTTCCAGGGACGGTAGAAGTCAACGAAACCCAGATGTTCTTCTTTCCTGGCGCCCGCGAAGCTGCCCGCCAGGAGGGTGACGAGGAATGGGAGGACATCCTCGAAGTGAGCGCCGACGATGAGGTTGACCTCGAGCCGGTGCTACGCGATGCCCTGGTGCTGGGCATGGAGACTTTGCCGCTGTGCAGCCCCGACTGCCGGGGATTATGCCCGGATTGCGGGGAAAAGTTTGCGGATTTGCCCCCCGATCACCATCACGAAGTCTTGGATCCGCGCTGGGCCGTGCTGGGGGATTTAGCCAATGAGCTGCGAGCTCAGGAAGCCGGAGGGGACGAAGCCTCGTGAACCAGTCCTCACCAAATACAGACAAAATCGGAGAACCGGGTCAACCCAGAGCCACCTTGGAACGTTTACTTGCCGATTGGGGGCAGCCGGTCGATAAAGAACTTTTAGTGGTCGCGATGACCCACCGGTCTTTTGCACACGAACACGGGAAAACCGGCTCGGCCGGCACAAATGAAAGACTGGAATTTTTAGGGGACGCGGTGTTACAAATCGTGGTCACCGAGTATCTGTTCCGTAACTTCCCCGATGTTCCCGAGGGCGAGTTAGCTCCGATGCGCGCCGCCACCGTCAGCCAAACCCCGCTGGCAGAAGTCGCGCGACGGCTGCACCTGGGAGATTACGTCCTGCTGGGAATCGGTGAGGACCGGCAGGGAGGCCGGGAAAAGGACTCCATTTTGTCCGACACTTTAGAGGCTCTGATTGGCGCGTCCTACCTCACTTCAGGTTTGGAATCGACACGGGTCACCATAGAGCGTCACCTGCGGCGATACTTGCGTAACGCGCCGCGCCGGGCGGTCGGAATGGATTGGAAGACCCATCTGAGCGAGTTTGCGGCCGCTAACTCTCTGGGTGAACCGGAGTACACGGTGCAGGGAAGCGGGCCGGATCACGCCCGTGTGTTCAGAGCCGAAATTCGCTTGGCGGGTGAGATTCTGGGCGAGGGTCAGGGCACTTCCAAGAAATCCGCCGAACACAGTGCTGCCGAGGCCGCTTTTGAGGCGCTGCAAGACCGTTTCGGGGATCAGGTGGCGGATGCCTGAGCTTCCCGAAGTGGAGACGATTCGCCGGAATCTGGAACAAACCGTGGTGGGCGCGCGGATCCTGAGCGTCAGCGACCCCACCCATGAGCGGACTTTGCGCAATCAACAGGGGGGAATCGCCGGGTTGCGCGCGGGCCTGGAGGGAGCGCGTCTGGGTGCGGCAGTACGGCGCGGAAAGTTTTTGTGGTTTCCCTTAGCGGGTGATGTCCCCAGTTCTGAAGGTTCGCCTGCCCTCGTGATACACCTGGGCATGTCGGGTCAGCTGCGGGTCGAATCCGGAGGCGCAGTTCAGCATTCGGCCGGCTCCGCCACTCCAGCGAAAACCGCCCAGCAACGTCAGGAGGAGTCTCATTCCTTCACCCATGAGCGCCTCCGCTTCACCCTCGACAACGGGAAAGACCTGGTATTTTGCGACCAACGTACCTTTGGACATGTCGAACTCAGGCCGCTGCGTCTCACCGCGGATGGCGCCCCCGGAGGAACGGGGGCCCCGGAACCTCTGCTGCCGCGGGGCGTGGAACACATTGCCCGCGATGTGCTGGATCCGAGCCGCGATACAACGGAGTTTGTGAAAAAAACTCGCGCCAGTACCCGAGCTATAAAAACCAAGCTATTAGATCAGAGCATCGTCTCCGGTATTGGTAATATTTACGCAGATGAAGGCCTGTTTGCTGCGCAGATACATCCCGCTACGCCCGGCCGGTCACTCAGTGAGAGGAAACTACGGGAATTACTGAGTGCTGTGGCGGCGGTGATGGAGCAGGCTTTGCATTTCGGAGGTACTTCATTTGACCGCCTGTACGTGAATTCTTGGGGTAACCCGGGTGAATTCGCGAAAGAGTTGCAGGTTTACGGTCGCGGCGGTCTAAGTTGCCGCCGCTGTGGGACCCGGCTCGATAAGATGATTATTGACGGTCGCTCCAGCGTGTTCTGCCCACGCTGCCAGCGAAAGCGTTAGGAAGGACCAAAGATGACTGAGCTGTCGGAGATTCGCGTCATGATTGTTGACGACCACGAGATTGTACGCCGTGGAATCGCCGAGATTGTGGACAGAGCTCCAGGTTTGCAGGTCGTCGCCGAAGCTGGTTCGGTTGCCGAAGCCCTGTCGAGGGCCGAGTTGGCCAACCCGAACGTGGTTTTGGTGGACTTGCAGCTGCCCGACGGCACCGGTATCGATTTGATTCGCCAGCTGCGAGTATTGACACCAAACGCGCGCATGATTGTGCTGACCTCTTTTGACGATGACGAAGCGCTGGCAGAATCCCTGGAAGTGGGAGCGGCCGCTTATCTGTTGAAAACCGTGGCAGGCGTGGAAATTACGAACGTCATCAAGGCTGTGGCGGCAGGGCGGACCCTGCTTGATGAGCGTACCGTGACCCGCACCAGCGCTAATCGCAGCGACCCTACCGAACACTTGACCCCCACTGAAAAGAAAATCTTGGGATTAATCGGCGATGGCCTGTCTAACCGAGAAATCGGAGACACTCTGGGCGTGGCCGAAAAGACCGTGAAAAACCACATTACCGCACTGCTGTCAAAAATGGGTTTGCAGCGGCGTACCCAGGTGGCGGCGTGGGTTGCTTCGCAGCGTTCCGCCGAGTGGCGCAAGAACTCTCCGCGTTCGGAATTATGAATCTGCCCGGCACGCGGCTTTAGTTCCCAGTTAATTAAGTGGGATACACCACGTCAAAAGGGTTCCGCTGGCACCGTCAGGGCGTTTTCCGATGCGCATCATCCCCAGGTGAATCGTGGCGCGCGCGGTCATATTAGCCAAGCCTGAATGATGGTCAATCTTGGAATCAATCCCGCAACCGTCGTCTTGAATTTCCACTCGCAGCAGTCCGTTCGGCTGGTTTGGTGTGGGTACGCTCGCGTCGGTAAGGGCGCATCGGGGAGGAATCAACTCGGGATTGAACCAAATATCAACTTCCAGACGCACCTCGGTCGCGTGAGCGTGGCGAGCCACGTTCGTCAGGCCCTCACGCACGACTGCTAAAACATCCGAAATGAGGGAATCCGGCAGCTTCCGGCGCAGCCGTTCCTCCAGTCGTTCCATATTGTCCAGGGTGCAAACTTCATCGTCTACGCGCACAATGAGCGACGGCGCAAATCCGAGGGAGCGGCGGGACAGCGAAGCCTCCATCCGCAATCCGCCCAACAGCTCCGGTTCCGCGGTGTCTTGATCTTTCAACTCGCTGACAATCCGGCGGATTTCCCCCACCGAGTCGCCCACTGAACGCAGCGCTTCATCCAGGGTGGTGCGAATTGTTTGAGCTGTGAGTTCCTGATCGCTGAGGTCCTCTTTTAAGGCTTCAAGGTGCAGGGAGGTCGCAAATAGCTGTTGTATAGCCAGATCGTGCAGGTCGCGGGCGATGCGCTGGCGTTCTTCCAGCAGTTCCGCGCGGTCCTCGGACTGCCGCACGCCGGACAGACGCAGCGCCAAAGTGGCTTGGGCTGCGAAGTTCTCGGCGGCTCGCAAATCTGAGACTGTAAATTCGGGGCTGCCGGGGTTACGAAACAGGATAATGACCCCGCCGGCGGCTCCGCGCTCGCTCATGGGGGCATAGAGAGCCGGCCCAAAAATGGACAGTTCGGGAACCCGCAGTAAGTTCGCGCGTTCCATAGATTCCACGATGATACCGACATTGTTGCGAATGACCGACTGGGCGCGTCCTTCGGGAGGAAATTCCAAACCAATCATCTGTTCAGCAGCCTCGCCGTCAGCAATTTCACAGATGTACTTTCCGCCTAAACTGGGCAGCACAATCAAGGTTGTATCAGCTTCCGCAACCCTGCGCACGGAGGAAGCGATGAGGGACAGGGCTTCTTCCTCATCGGTATCTTCCAGCAGCGCCGTGGTGATGCTCTGGCTCATGTGGTTCCACCGCTGCAAAGTTTCGAGTTCCAAGTTCAGCGCATTGATTTTTTCGCGCAAAACAGCGTGGCTTTCCCCCAAATATTTATTGACCTTGGGGCTGACTCGCTCAGACGTAGCTCTTCTCCTGTTCTAGGTTCCAACGGTAGGTGGGGTTGGTTTCAACCAAACTGGCGTGCGTTCCGCGAGCGGTTATATGGGTCACGCCCTCCTCGTTTTCGCTATCCAGCTTACCAAGAACTATGACTTCGTCGGCACCGTCCAAGGCGCTGAGCCGATGCGTGACCAGCAGCACGCCGCGTTCCCCGCTCTTACCGGTAGCCAGCAGGTCAGACACGAGTTGGTCGGCCAGAGCTCCGTCCAGGTGCTCGCCGGGTTCGTCCAGGGCGAGGAGCTGTGCCGGGGTTGCTAAAGCTCGCGCTAACAGGATGCGTCGGCGTTCTCCGCCGCTCAACGCGGCCCCGTCCATGCCGAGCTGGGTATTCAGGCCGTCCGGGGCGGCCTGGAGCCACGGCCCCATTCCCGCCTCTTGCAGCAGCTTTTCCGCCTCCACGCTCCCCACATTGGCTCGTGCAACCCGAATGTTCTCAAGGGCGGTGGTGGCGAAAATATGGGCGTCCTCCGCGGTCATGACGATTTTTTCACTCAAGGTGGGGCGCGGCAGCGCGGTGATGTCGATTCCTCCCAACGTCAGGCTACCGCCCCGCGGCGGAATCAAACCTGCCAGGGTGTAAAGCAGCGTGGATTTGCCGATTCCAGAACGACCCACGATCGCCAGAGCCTTGCCGGGGCACAGCTCCAAATCAATCCCACTGGCAATAATCGGTCCGCCGGGCCACCCAATCTCCAGGTCTTTGGCCACGAGGAGAGCCTCAACTTCGGTCGTCGAGGGGATTTCCGCGCTGCGTCCCTCCACGTTGACTGCCGCTTTCGGGACCGCATTGCTGTCCGGGGCGGCGTCTGCTGCGTAAATCTGCTTCAGGGCGGCTTCGACGTAGTCAGCTCCACCCATCAAATCCACCAGCCGGGTGGCGGCGGCACCGGAGGACACCAGCTGTACCGCGGCGGCAGCTAGTTGGGAGGTCCCTTCAAAAGCTGCCAGGGGGGCCAGCACCAAAATCGCCAGGTTCACGTCCCACAGCTGGCCGCTAACAACCAGGGGAGTGCCGATTAGGAAACCGCACAGGACTGCTGCCCCCATCGAAATATTGTCAATAAAGGCGGCGATGGCAGAGGGACGGGCGGCCTTGTCTTTCAGGCGTTGAATGACTTGTTCGACCTGGTTCAGGTGGTCTTGCGCGGCCTGCAAACGTCCGGAAACCGCCAGTTCGCTGGCATTCATCATCAGGTTTTGGGCGCTGGCGGTCAGCTCAATCTGGGCCTGTTGCGAAGCCAACTCAGCGATGCGGGCGGAACGAATCGTCAGCAAAGGCCCTACCACTCCCGCCATCAGCAGGCAGATCAGCAGCGTGAGTGCCGCCAGGGGAGCCAGGAACCAGAACAGAATAACGGTGGCGATAGCGGTGATGGCCGTAACCATTCCGGGCAGGACGGACTTCACCACAAAGTCTCCGACCGAATCGACATCGCCGCCCGTACGGGCCAGGATTTCCCCGCGCCGCAAGGCCGCGATGTTTTTTGTGGGACGACCTGCCAGAATACGGTAAACCGTGTGACGCAAATCGGCAACCCCCAACAGGGCGACCTTGTGAGACGCTAGGCGCTCCAGATAGCGAAACAGCGCCCGGCCAATTCCGAAGAAACGCACGGCTACGGCCGCAACTGCCAAGTCCATCCACAGGGCGTCAATCTGAGCGGCACGGGCAATGAGCCATGCCGCCACCACCGATAGCCCGATGGCGCAGGCTAACGTCGAGACACCCAGGAGGATAGCCAGCGCCATATTGGTGCGATTCAGGCGCATCATGCGGTAGGTCAGACGCAGGTTACGTAGCTCTTCGCGAGAAATAAACGCGGTGTTTTTCATGGTGGAACCGGAGAATCCCGCAGCTGATTCCATAAGCTCGACGGGGAAAGTTGACTTGTCGCTACTCATGCGCGCACCTCGTTATCAGCAAAATCCAGGTTCAAAATGAGCGGGGGTAAATCCTCACGTCCATCCGGTTTACGTTTGCGTTCCCGTGGCTTTGGTTTCGCTTCGGCTGCCGCCCGGGCTTCCTGTTCTGCCTCGGCAGCTGTGAAAATCCTGGTGTCGACCGGAATGGATACATCGGCGACATTTAGCACGGCTTGGCGGTGGGCGATGACAACCACCGTTTTCCCTTGGGCTTTCAGGGCTTTAATCCCTGCAATAACCTGGGTTTCCAAGTTTGCATCCAGGTGCGCGGTCGGCTCGTCCAGCACGATAAACTGTGCCTTTTGGGTCAGGGTGCGGGTCAGCGCCAAGCGTTGCCGCTGACCGACCGACAGGCCCAAACCCCCGGCGCCGATTTGAGTCACCCAACCGTCTGGCAGCCCCTGCACCACCGTATCGAAGTGAGTGATGCGGCTGGCTTCCACCAGGGCGGGGCTGGGTTTCTCTCCGGATTCGCCCAAGTTTTCCAGCACTGTTCCGGGCAGGATGGCGGGATTTTGGGGAACCCAGGCGCATTGTTCCCACCACGAGGCCGGGTCGATGTCGTGTAGCGGCACGTCGCCCCCAGGTCCGCTCACCGTTAGCTCTCCCTGGTCCACGGTTTGCAGCCCCAGAAGGCTCATGGCCGTGGTCGTTTTTCCGGAACCGCTGGCGCCGGTCAGGGCGTAAATTTTTCCTGGTTCGAGGCTGGCTGTGAGACTGGCGGGGGCCCACATACCACGAGCCTTCACGCCTACGTCACGCAACTGGATAGTGGCTTTCGTGAGGTCAGGAGCCGGGAGGTTCCCGGTTTTCGGCAGCGGTTCCTCAAGGATGGCAAAGGCGGCTTCCGCGGCGGTGACCCCGTCGGAGGAAGCGTGGAATTGTTTGCCGACTTCGCGCAGCGGGCTAAAGACCTCTGGAGTCAGCATAATGACCAACAGTCCGGTGAACAGGTCGAGTTGGTTATTCAGCAGGCGAATCCCGACTTCTACCGCAACCAGCGCCACGCACAGGGTGGTCAGGAATTCCAGGGCGCCGCCGCTCATGAACGCGACGCGCAACGTTTGCATGGTGGAACGGGAGTATTCGTAGCCGACTCGTTTCACCTGCTTGGCGGGGTCTTGCTCGCGTCCCAAGGATTTCAGGGTTGCTAGGCCGGCCAGGAGGTCCACCAGTTGACCGCCCATGCGTTTCATGGAAGCTAGGCGTTTGTCGGAGTATTCCTGGGTCAAAATCCCGATGAGAATCATGAACAGGGGGATGAGTGGAATAGTGGCTAGCACGAAGAGGGCGCTGATCCAGTCCAGGTAAAAAATCACCAACAGGGTCAGGGGAGTGACTGTTGCCGAGAGCAGAAGTTGGGGCAGGAAAAAGACGAAGTAAGCGTCGAGGTCTTTCAAGGCGCGCACAACCGTGGTTACGGTGTCTTGACCGTGCTGGGTTTGCCAGCGAGGGCCGAGTTTGGTGGCGTGGGCCAAAACTTTTTCCCGGATTTCTTTGATGGCTCCCGTTGCTGCCCGGTGTGCAAACCACTGCCGAATCAGCAGGGACAAGCCCCTACCCAACAGGACCAAAACCAACACGCCGAGGGTGGGAAGGATGAAAGACAAGGGCTGGTGTTCCATGATGACCGGGGTCGCGGCCTTCGAGATGAGCCAGTCTTGAGCGATGATGAAAACTGCCGAGAAAAAACCAAAAACAGTGATAAAGATGATGTATCCGCGTGCAGTTTTAGCGTATTTCAGCAGTCGGGGGTCCATGGGTTTCACCCCCTCAGCTTTCCACATTTCAGAGAAAATCTCCACAACGCGGGAAGGGCGAAACCCCGGTTAAACTGGTGCGGGCGGGCCACCGTAGTGACCCGCCCGTAACGGTTTCAGACCGTCGTCGCTTTATTTAGCCAACCAGGAAGTTCGCGCCTTCGCGAATCTTATCGGGCTCCAAGCCGCCTGCAGGAGCCACGCTGATACGAGCGCGGAACATGTAGACAGACCAGATGGTGTAACCCAATACGATCGGAACCAGGATGATGGCCGCTACGGTCATCACAATCTGGGTTCCGGCGGAAGCCGAGGACTGAGCGATAGTCAGCGAATAAGCCGGATCAATCGAGGACTTCATCACGTTGGGGAAGAGCATGGCAAACACCCAAGCCACAGCCATAGCAATGGCGATGGAATTGAAAGTGAAAGCCTTTGCCGAAGCACCCTTGAACGCGAAGAGCAGGCTGACGATGAGGCAGAGTGCCGCGATAACCAGGAAGATCAGCGCGAAGAGGAAACCAGCGCCCTTGAAGGCGAAGGTGCCCCACACCGCAAAGACTGCGGTCAGGACGGTCGAGATAAGACCCAACTTCGGGGCAATCGCGACCGCGCGTTCCTGAACAGCTCCGTCGGTCTTAAGAGCCAAGAAGTTGGCGCCTTGGACCAAGGACAGGGAGGCAATCACCAGACCGCCGAGAATCGCGAAGCCGGAACCGCCAATCAGCAAGCTCAGCAGCTGGCTGAAGGGGAATTCGCCCAGACCAACGAAGGAGTGAATCTGAGACATACCGGCATTGGCGATGTCGACGTTCTCGGGACCGACCTCGACGAACGGGGTCTTGGGATCGGCCACGATAATCTTCATGCCAGCCACCAGGTTACCGAAGGCTACACCCAGCAGAATCGGAACCAACCAAGCCGAGATGGTTTGGATGGTGTCCCAGGTGCCACGCCACTTCAGCGTGTCAACCTTGTTGCGCCATTCGATAGCCGCGATACGGCCAATCAAGCACAGCAGGACCAGGAACAGAGCGATGTACATACCGGAGAACATCACGGCGTACCACTCGGGAGAAGAAGCGAAGGTCGCGCCACCAGCGGTGAGTAGCCACACTTCGTTGCCGTCCCAGTGCGGACCAATGGCGCGAACCATCTGACCGCGTTCGTCATCGGTTTTACCGATGATACGCAGCAACATGCCTGTACCCAAGCCGTAGCCTTCCAGGACGAGATAGCCAGCCCACAGAACCGCTACGAGGATAAACCAAAGGATTTGCAGAAAAGTCATTGTCTGAATTCCTCCTTAGTAAGCGAACGACAACTCTTGAGAGGCAGCGTTCGGGCCACCATCGGAGGCCGGGGTATTGATGCCCTCTTTGGAGTAACGGACCATGAGCTTGAACCAGATGATACCGAGCACCAAGTAAACCAAGGTGAACAGAATCAACGAAATCAAGAACTCAAGCGGATTGACTACGCCAGACAAGCCGTCGCCAGTCAGCATGAACACGCCGGCAGCATCGGTCTTGACCGCAAGGTCAGAACCGAAAGCATCCTGGTTCGGGTACACGATGAACGGCTGACGACCGAACTCGGTCATGATCCAGCCGAAGGACGCAGACAGGAACGGCATCGGCAGCGTAATCAGGGCGAGACGCTTCAGACCCTTAGAGGTCGAAACCTTGCCGCCGCGAGTCTGGTACAGACCTACCAGTGCCAAGGCTGCACAGAACAGACCCAGGCCCATCATCAAGCGGAAGGACCAGAACACCAGCAGGACGGACGGTGAATAAGGAGCCCAGCTGTAAACGCCGGTTTCGCCCTTAATCCCAGAAGTGTTAGCGGTGTCGATATTCGGAGCCTTGTCGCCGTACTTGTCCGCGGCGTTCTCTAGCATGGTCTGGGTGCGCTCGGAGGAGTCAGCCATACCGGCGATGGAACGGGAGAACGAATTGTGCGCGACAAAACCGAGCAGACCCGGAACCTTGCCGACACCGACTTCGGTCAACGGCCAGGTGCCGTCATCGTTCTTTTGGATGTCTTGCGGGCAGTCCGAGAAGGCTACCAGAGCCAGGGCGCCGGATTCGCCAGCGCACAGACCTTCCGCGGCAGCCATCTTAGCTGGCTGGTAGTAAACCAAGTGTTGACCCTGCAAGTGGCCCGAAGCAATGGTCAAAACGCCAGCAACCAGCATGATGGTCATGCCCCAGCGGGCAATCGGACGCCAGACTTCGCGGGCTTCGGTGTCACCAATACCGCCAGCGTTGGCGGCGCGAACCATCCACCACAGAGAAATGCCGGCCACGATGGTGGAGGCCAGCAAGATAGAAGAAGTTACCACGTGGAACACCGCGAGCCACATGGTGGAGTTGGTAACAACTTGGAAGAACGCGGTAGCGCCGTTCAAGGTAGCGCGACCGGTAGCCGGGTCAAAGACCGCACCAACCGGGCGCTGCATCCAGGAGTTAGCGCCGATAATCCACAACATAGAGGTGTTGACGCCGGCCATTACCAGCCAAGACACAACAACGTGAGCTTTCTTGGAGATCTTGCCCCAACCGAAGATCCACACCCCGAGGAACGTGGACTCCATGAAGAATGAGAGCAGAGCTTCAAAAGCCAGAGGAGCGCCGAAGATATCACCGACGAAGCGGGAGTACTCGGACCAGCCCATGCCGAATTGGAATTCCTGCACGATACCGGTTGCAACGCCCAAGGCAAAGTTAACAATAAACAGCCTTCCAAAGAACCGTGTCGCCTTCAGCCAGTATTCCTTGCCGGTGCGGTACCACAATGTTTCCATCAGTGCTACCAGCAAGGACATGCCGATGGTGAACGGAACCAGGATAAAGTGGTAGACGGTTGTAATACCGAACTGCCACCGCGCCAAGTCGAGGCCTTCAAGCCCCATTGAGACGACGGTCACCTTTTCCGCCTTTCCGTAGATTTATAGAAATTGCATTTAGGACCAGATTTACTTCGTGGTCACACAGCGTAATCGCCAAGTGAACCTGAGCCACTCCCTAAATCTACCCTAAAATTTTACCAACATGTACATTTCGCACCTCATCGGAAGTTTTTTCTGGGTAAAAATCCGACTGTGCGATAGGATGTTGAGCGGAGATAGGGATGTCTTGAGCAGCCCAAGTCGGCAACTCGGAATCCTTTGTGAGCCCGGTCTCACGGTTTCATTAGCCCGGTTTATCCCTTATCTCTCATAGACTTTCCACCATTTGGTGATGACTGACAACTAAATAGACCGGCAGGTTGCTAGCCGGTCTCTTGCAGGAGCTTTAAAGTGAATAAGACAACAGAATCCGAAACAAATGCGGCTACTAGAAAAACTTCGCGTAATTCCGGTACGGCCCGAACTCGTACTCGGGCCTCCGCGACCAAAGATACGAAAGACCAGACTTTTCAAAAAGTCAATGCCTCTTCAAGGAAGGTAAAGGACGCCAGTCCGACTTTCTCGGCTTCAGAAGCGCCGTCCGCCGCCAGTGCGCCGAGCGCGGGGGTGTCTCTGCCCGCTGCCAGCTTGCTGTTCCAGGCTCCGGACTTGTCCAGCTTTGCGCCGGCAGCACCAGCTGAAGAAAAACGGACTCGTAATAACCGTTCTAATCAGGCCAGCTCTGCCGCCGAGACTGAGCCAGAAAGCCACAGCCGAAAGAAGTCCTCTTCTGTTAAGAACGAGTCGACATCGAGCTCCCGGACCAATTCGAAGACCTCCAGCCGTAAAAAAACCTCGGCGCACGATGAGTCTGAAAGTGGGAACGCGCCCGCCGCCGAGAAAGACACGACTTCAGAGGACGAAAACAGCACGACACGCCGGCGGCGGCGTCGGACTCGTTCCGATGGCGGGGAAGGCGAGGGAGTCAAGACACTGGACGGTTCCACGCGGCTGGAAGCGAAACGGATTCGTCGTAAGGCGGGGCGTAAGGAAAGTCGTAAACGAACCCCGATTACGGAAGCAGAATTCCTGGCGCGTCGAGAGAACGTGAAACGAGAGATGGTCGTGCGTGAGCGTGACGGTTTGAATCAGATTGCCGTTCTCGAGGATGGGTTGCTGGTCGAGCATTACGTTTCGCGGCACACCCAAGAGACAGCCGTGGGTAATATCTACCTGGGCAAGGTGCAAAACGTGCTGTCCTCGATGGAGGCAGCTTTCGTGGACATCGGCAAGGGACGCAACGCCGTTCTCTATGCCGGAGAAGTGAACTGGGACGCTGCCGGTCTGAATGCCAAAACCGGGCGTATCGAGGACGCACTCAACCCCGGCGACCTGGTTTTAGTGCAGGTCACAAAGGATCCAATTGGACATAAAGGCGCCCGTTTGACATCTCAAATCACTCTGGCGGGCCGTCACCTGGTGTTGGTGCCCAGCGGGGCGATGACCGGAATTTCACGCAAGCTGCCCGAGGAAGAACGCAAACGTCTCAAGGCTCTGCTGAAAACGATGATTCCGGCCGGTTACGGAGTCATCGTACGGACCGCCGCTGAGGGGGCTACGGAAGAACAGTTGCGCGCTGATGTGGAACGCCTCACTCGAATTTGGCAAGAAATCGAGACAAAACAACGCAAGACCCGCAATGGACCGGTCCTGCTGCACGGGGAACCGGAACTGGCAGTGCGAGTCGTGCGTGACATATTTAATGAGGACTTCCGCTCTCTGACTATTCAGGGTGACAACGCTTGGAAGACCATTTCTAAATACGTGCGCGATTTGTCTCCGGAGTTAAAGGACCGCCTGAAGCATTGGGAAGGCGAGGACGACATTTTTGCCGCCCACCGCATCGATGAACAGCTTGCGAAAGGTTTCGAACGTAAAGTGTGGCTGCCCAGCGGCGGTTACCTGATTATTGACCGGACCGAAGCGATGACGGTTATTGACGTCAATACCGGGCGTTACATTGGTGCGGGGGGAACCCTGGAAGAAACCGTTACCAAGAACAACTTGGAAGCAGCCGAAGAAATCGTGCGTCAGCTGCGGCTGCGCGACATTGGCGGCATTGTCGTCATCGACTTTGTGGACATGGTTATCGAGTCGAACCGGGATTTGGTGCTGCGGCGCTTGGTGGAATGTCTGGGACGTGACCGGACTCGTCACCAGGTCACCGAAGTGACCTCCCTCGGTTTGGTTCAGATGACTCGCAAACGAGTCGGGCAGGGACTGGTAGAAGCCTTTTCGACCCAGTGTGAATGCTGTGACGGACGCGGCTTCATCGTCCACGATGTGCCGGTTGAGAACAACGGGCAAGCCCCGGAAGACGTGGTGTCTCATCCCGCCCCCCGGCGCGGATCCTCGTCTGGAGCCAGCTCGAAACGTGCCCGGTCTCGCGCCAAATCCGTGAAAGAAACGAATCCGGAAGTGCGTCAGACTATGGCGGCAATCGCTACCGCCGCTCACGCCTCCGAGGAGCACGAGCCCGCACCCGAGCAATCGCACTCGTCGCGAATCAAGGAACCGAAACTGCTGACAACACCTCCGGAAAAGCCCTCCTTGGACAAAGCTAGTGAAAAGCCTTCCCTGGACAAAACCAGCGAGAAACACGCTCTGGACGGGGCACAAAAACGCCTGGAAATCACCAGTGCCAACGGCTCCGCGGATAGCGCCGCGCCGCGCCGCCGCCATCGCCGGGCCACCTCCACTGGGGTCATCAATACGGATTCCGTGGACGCCGATATTGTGGTTTCACAAGGGTAGTTCCCGGATTTTTTCGCAGCTCGCCCGGTTTGCCGGGGGTCTGCCGGCAGTTATTGGAGTGAGGCGTTTTGGGTAACCTTCTGGGCGGGCAAAACCTGCGCGTGGAGTACCCAGACAAGCTCCTGCTCGATGACGTCACGGTTGGGGTTTCTGCCGGGGATCGTATCGGGATTGTAGGTCGCAACGGAGACGGCAAATCAACGCTGCTGCGGGTACTGTTCGGAACTCAACAGCCGCATTCCGGGCTCGTGACCCGACGCAACGGGCTACGAGTCGCCTTGCTGGGGCAGGAGGACGCTCTGAGCGGCTCCGACACGGTGGAGACGGTGCTGCTGTCAGGTTCTAAACACCACGAAGTTCTCAGCGACCCGCGGATTCGCGAAGTGCTGGATGGGCTGTTGCCCGCCATCGCGTGGGAATCGCCGGTAGAGGTGCTGAGCGGGGGACAGCGCCGACGCCTCGCCCTCGCGAAACTCCTGATTGGTGATTGGGACGTCGTCGGACTGGACGAGCCCACAAACCACCTGGATATGGAAGGGGTAGCGTGGCTGGCGCGTCACCTCAATCGCCGCTGGTCCGCGCGGGAGGGCGCTCTGCTGCTGGTGACGCACGACCGGTGGTTTCTTGACGCGGTGTCGCGCGACACTTGGGAAGTTCACGACGGGATGGTGGAACCCTTTGAAGGGGGATACGCGGCCTATATTTTGGCTCGCGTGGAACGTGACCGGCAGGCCGCTCTCGCCGCCGAGAAGCGCCAAAATCTGTTACGCAAAGAGTTAGCCTGGCTGCGGCGCGGAGCCCCGGCCCGAACTTCCAAACCGAAGTTTCGCATCGATGCTGCCAATGCGCTCATCGAGGATGTTCCGCCGGTACGCGACACGGTGCAGCTGGTGAAACTGGCCACCGGAAGGCTTGGGAAAATCGTTGTGGATCTGGTGGACGTGGACTTTTCCTACGATGGGCCAGACGATTCCCATCCAGTTTTACGCGATGTGACCTGGCGGGTAGCGCCGGGGGAGCGCGCCGGAATCTTGGGGGCTAACGGGGCCGGGAAGTCGACCCTACTCGGTTTGCTGGCGGGGGATCTCACCCCGACTCGGGGGCGGCGTCGCGAAGGCAAGACGGTTCAGATTGGTATCTTGGATCAGGAGTTTCGGGCGCTGCGCGAGATTGCGGATTACCGTGTCTATCAGGTGCTAGGTAAGCTCAAGGGCTCTTTTGAGGTGGAAGGTAAGGAACTGAGCCCCGCTCAGATGTTGGAACGTTTGGGGTTTAACTCCTCTCAGCTGCAAGCCAAGGTCGGGGCGCTGAGCGGGGGACAGAAACGGCGTCTGCAGATTTTGTTGCTACTGCTGGAAGAACCGAATGTGATGATTCTGGACGAGCCCACCAACGATATTGATACCGATACCTTGACCGCTTTGGAAGACGTGTTGGATGCGTGGCCGGGCACGTTGCTGGTTGTCTCCCACGATCGCTACCTCATCGAACGGATTACCGATAACCAGTACGCCGTCATTGACCATGGGTTGCGCCACCTTCCCGGAGGGGTGGACGAATACTTGGAATTGGCCGAACAGGCGCGGCCAGCTAGCCGACCGAAGTCTGATGAGCCGTTAGCTCCCCGGGGGAACCTTGAGAACGGAAGAACCGGTTCCAAAGCCGACTACGAAACCCAAAAACGTCTGCAATCCCTGGAACGTAAGATTGCCAAAGCCACCGCGCAGGTGGCCCAAATCGAATCACAGCTGGCTGACACGGATCCTGCCGATTATGAAAAACTCGCGGATTTGGCCAAAGAGTTGCAAACTGCCCGCCGTCAGGTCGAACAACTTGAGGAGCAATGGCTGGACGCGGCGGAAGAGCTTTAGATTTGGGTATCTGCAAAGCCTGAACTTCCCTCGACAACTCGATAAGCTGGAAACATGAGTGAAGACCCCACCCCTACTGTGCCATCGGGTATTCCCGAGCTGGATGCCCAGTCCGTGCGCGATGTCACTGAACGTGCCCAGATGCTGATTATTACCGGCATGAGCGGGGCCGGACGCAGCCAAACCGCTCAGGTCTTGGAGGACTTGAACTGGTATGTGGTGGACAATCTTCCTCCTCGGATGCTCGGTCCTTTGGCACGCATGATGACTCCCGGCGGGGAGGGCGTGCACCGTCTGGCCGTGGTGGTTGATGTGCGTTCGCGCAGTTTCTTTTCGGAATTCATGTCCACCCTGGATGCTTTGCGGGAAGCCCAGGTCGACCTGCAAGTTTTGTTCCTTGACTGTTCTGACGCAGTGCTGGTGCGCCGCTACGAACAGGTGCGCCGCCCCCACCCCTTGCAGGGTGAAGGTCGGATTATGGACGGAATTGCCTCGGAACGGGAACTGCTCGGGCCTATCCGCGACCGCGCCAATATCTACGTGGACACGACCCACATGAATGTTCACGACCTAGCCCGGCGAATTCGTGAACTCGTGTCCGGGGAAACCGTCAATGGATTGAACGTGACAGTGATGAGTTTCGGGTTTAAATACGGTTTGCCCATGGACGCCGATCACGTGGTGGATGTGAGATTTTTCCCCAATCCCTACTGGGTGACGGAGCTGCGGCACCTGACCGGTCGGGATGAAGCGGTGGCGAAATACGTCTTGAGTCAGCCCGGAGCCAGCGAGTTTGCTCAGCATTATGTTGACACTTTGGCGCCGGTGCTCAACGGTTACCTGCACGAGTTAAAGCCGTTTGTGACGATTGCCGTGGGGTGTACCGGGGGGCAGCATCGTTCGGTGGCGATGGCAGAACGCCTGTCCAACCTGCTGCGCTCTAAAGGTTTTCAGGTACGCACCGTGCATCGTGATATCGGTAAGGAATGACTCGGGGGTGAGCTAGGTATGAATGTACAGGGACATTATTTTCAGCCTCCCCAAGATTCCGTGTGGCCCGGACGCGCGAACGGCCCGAAGGTGGTGGCTTTTGGCGGGGGGCACGGGCTGTACGCTACGCTTTCGGCTTTGCGCCACCTCACCACGGATCTCACGGCAGTCGTCACCGTGGCCGACGACGGAGGTTCCAGCGGACGTTTACGTCAAGAGTTTGACCTTCTACCTCCAGGGGACTTACGCATGGCGCTGGCGGCCTTGTGCGATGAATCCGATTGGGGTCTGACCTGGCGCGATATTCTGCAGTTTCGGTTTAAATCAAACGGGGAGATGAACGGACACAACCTGGGCAACCTATTGCTGGCTGGTTTGTGGCAGATTCTCGATGACCCGGTCGCGGGTCTGGAATGGATGACTCGGTTGTTGGATGCGCAAGGCCGAGTGTTGCCGATGTCTACCGTCCCCATGGCTATCGAAGCTGACTTAGAAGTGGACGGGCGGATCCAAACGATACGCGGACAATCCAAGATTGCGAAAGCGCCGGGGGTGGTGCGGGGAATTCGTCTGGACCCTCCTGACGCGCCGGTTACCCCGCAGGTTCTGCAGGCGGTCGCAAGTGCGGATTGGGTCGTGCTGGGTCCGGGTTCCTGGTACACCTCGGTGATGCCCCATCTGCTGATTGCGGACTTGCGGGAAGCGTTGGTGCACTCGCCGGCACGGAAAGCCCTGGTGCTGAATCTCAGCCGCCAACGCGGAGAGACGCAAGACCTGACCCTTCCCGATCATTTGCGGGTTTTACATCAAATTGTCCCCGAGCTGCGGCTCTCAGTGGTGATTGGTGATCCTGTTTCGGTGACGGACATCGATGACTTGCAAAATGCCGCTAACGAACTGGGTTGTCAGGTCATGTTGCGCCAAATTTCGGTCGGGGACGGCACCGCTCGTCATGACTTCTTGCGATTGGCAGCCGCATTCAGAGATGCCATGAGCGGAAACTGGGGAGATTTGTCCAGTATCGAAGAGCTCGACAATCATTAGTTAGAATAGTGATTGGACTCACTGACCGGCTCTCAACCATGCCGGTTCTCACAACCAGGAGGAAGTTAAACTATGTCCCTGACGGCTGTCGCGAAAGATGAACTCGCGGGGGTTCGCGTCGAGTCGCGAGCTGATTTTCGCGCTGAAATATCTGCGTTGCTGCGGTTTGCGGGGGGAATCCACCTGGTGGCTGGCTCCATAGTGGTGGAAGCGGAACTGGATCACGCCAATAGTGCGAAACGGCTACAGCAGGCTTTGCTGAATCTGTACCACACGAACTCCTCCGTGGTGGTGGTCAGTGGAACCGGAATCCGAAAAGCGGATCGCTACGTGGTGCGAGTGGTGTCCGGGGCAGAGAAACTGGCAAAAGAAACCGGGCTGTTGGACAAACAGGGTCGCCCAGTGCGGGGGTTGGCCCCGGAAATCGTGTCCGGGCCCCTATCCGGCTGCGTCGCCGCATGGCGGGGAGCCTTCCTGGCCCGTGGTTCGCTGACGGAACCAACCCGGTCCTCAGCGCTGGAAGTGACGGCGCCCGGCCCCGAGGCGGCCCTCGCCTTGGTAGGTATGGCTCGACGGATGGGGGCGAACGCCAAGTCACGCGAGGTGCGTCAACTATCTCGGGTAGCCGTGCGGGAAAACGACTCAATTAGGGCTTTACTGACTCAGATGGGCGCGGACGCGGCCTTGCGTGAGTGGGCAGATAAGCGTGAAAAGCGTGAAAAGCGTGGGGAAGTCAACCGGTTGGCAAATTTTGATGATGCCAATATGCGCCGGTCCACCCGGGCCGCCGTGTTGGCGGGGGCACGCGTGCGCCGGGCTTTTGAAATCCTGGGGGACGACATTCCTCCGCACCTTATTTCCGCGGGGCGTTTGCGTCTGGAATACAAGCAGGCTTCACTGGAAGAACTCGGTCAGCTCAGTGAACCGCAGCTGACGAAAGACGCAGTGGCGGGCCGAATCCGCCGCCTGTTGGCCATGGCTGATAAACGGGCAGAGGAGCTGGGAATCCCCGACACCGAATCTGGGTTGAATTCCGAAGTGTTGGACTCATGAATATCGCCGGTGGCACCGCCTTGACTCTGAGCCCAGACCCGAGCAACCCCGTTCGCGGCGACATGAGGTTTCCATGAAAGTCCCAGACTTTCCCAAAGCCTCCGAGATTCCCACGCAACCGGGGGTGTACCGGTGGCGTGACGGCCGCGACCGGGTTATCTATGTGGGTAAAGCCAAAAATCTGCGTAATCGGCTCACGTCTTACTTCGTCGACCCCGCGCGTCTGCACCCGCGCACTGCGAAAATGGTCGCCAGCGCCGCTTCGGTATCCTGGGTAGTGGTCGGTTCCGAGGTCGAAGCTCTGACCTTGGAATACACCTGGATTAAAGAACACGACCCCAAGTTCAACGTGATGTTTAAGGACGATAAGTCCTACCCGTACTTCGCGGTGACGATGAACCAGGAATATCCGCGTATGGGAGTGCTACGCACCGCTCACCAACACGGGGTGCGTTATTTCGGGCCCTACACGGCGGTGTGGGCGATTCGTCAAACCCTGGAGCTGTTGCAAACTGTATTTCCGGTGCGGACCTGCTCTGACGGAGTGTTTGCCCAGGCTCAAGCAGCTAATCGGGCATGTTTGCTGGGTTATATCGGACGATGCGCCGCGCCGTGTATCGGCCGCGTCAGCGCTGCACAGCACCGTGAACTGGCCGAGAAAGTCTGCGACTTCATGAGCGGGCGTGATGCCGGGTTCTTGCGCGAAATCGAGACTGCCATGTGGGACGATGCCCAGGCTTATCGCTTTGAGGACGCGGCCCGGAAACGGGATCAGCTGGAGGCGTTGCGTAAGGTTTTGGAAAAAAACGCTGCGGTGCTCAGCGATGACACGGACGCGGATTTGTTCGCCCTTGAGGCCGATGAACTCCAGGTTTCCGTGCAGGTGTTTTATGTACGTGCGGGGCGGATTCGCGGGCAGCGCGGCTGGGTGAGCGCGCGGGAAGAGGACCTTGACGAAGCCTCCCTGATGGCACGGGCTTTGGAACAAATTTATGGAGAAGCGGCGGCAGACCTCGCTCGTGAGGGGAGCGCTGCGCGGCCGCGGCGGGTCGGTCCCAGTTCCGCCAACGATACGGCGCATTTCGATACTTCCGTCATTCCCAAGGAGATTCTGGTTTCCGTTTCCCCGACCGATGTGGGCGTGCTGCAGCGCTGGTTGAGCGCGTTGCGAGGGTCTCAGGTGAGTATTCGGGTGCCGCAACGGGGAGCGAAACGCGAAGCCCTGTCCCGGGTGCAGCTCAACGCGGTGGAGGGGTTGCGCTTGTACAAGACTCGGCGAGCCCGGGATTTGACCCAGCGAAACCTGGCCTTGAATGAGCTGGGACGCCTGCTCGACATTGATCCACCGCTACGGATTGAGTGTTACGACATTTCTCACACGCAAGGAACCTTTCAGATGGGTTCCATGGTGGTGTTTGAGGACGGCGCCCCCCGCAAAGACGCTTACCGGAAGTTTTCAATCCGGGGCGCTGACGGCACGGGTACCCCCGACGATACAACCGCCATGAATGAGGTGCTGCGCAGGCGCTTTGAACGCCTCATTCAAGAGGAAAACAGCCCGGGCGCGGGACTGCCCGGAACCGATGCGCTAGCCTCGGCGAGCGGCACGGAGCTTGTCGAAACGACGAATCCTTCCCCCCAGACGGCACAATCTGGCGCTATATCCCCCTTGGGAACGGAAAAAGAACCGCGGCGGTTTTCCTACCGTCCCGATTTGGTCGTGGTGGATGGAGCACTGCCCCAGGTTCATGCTGCTCGGGCGGCGATGGATGAGGTAGGGGTGTGGGATATTCCTGTCGTTGGACTGGCAAAGCGATTGGAGGAAGTCTGGCGGGTAGACGATGACTTTCCGGTCATCTTCCCGCGAACCTCCGCAGCTCTGTACCTACTGCAATATTTGCGTGACGAATCCCACCGTTTTGCCATCAGTGCGCATCGTAAGAAACGTTCCCAAGCTATGACCCGTTCGATTCTGGATGCTGCCCCAGGAGTCGGTCCCGCCCGGCAAAAGGCGTTGCTGAAACATTTCGGGTCGGTCAAGCGTTTACGTGAGGCCAGTGCCTCCGAGATTGCCCAAGTCCCTGGTTTTGGCCTGAAAACCGCGGAAAACCTCGTGGCTTTCCTAAACAATTCCGGGAATTCTGGTAAAAATTAACATATGTCCGATAACCCAACTGAACTGCGTTTGCGAGGAATCAGGTTTAACCTTTTGGCGAAAAACCTGGTCAGTGGGGTTGCCGTGTTGCTAACTCCGGGGCTGATATTTTTAGTCTCTCTGGTGGTCCTGTTTCGCCTGCTGAGGAGGGTTGGCAGCAGTACCCAAGGTGCGCTCAGTGTGAACCTTACTGTGGTGGTTGGGGTGCTGATTGTTGTGGTAGCTGCCGGAGCCACCGGGGCATGGTTACTCATCAGATTCATTTCCCGTTCCATTACCGATGCGGCCAGCTCGGTGCGGCGCAGTGCCCAAGCGATAGCGGCGGGAGATTTTACGGTTGCGGCGCGGGGAGTGACCAATGACGAGCTGTCCGATTTGGCGCGGGTCATGAATGAAACTCGTTTGGCGCTCAGCCAGCTGATGAATGAAACTCGCAGCGTGTACCATCAGGTTTCTGAGGAACAAACCGGATTGAACGGTGCGGTAGATGCCTTGGGAGAGGCCGGTGGCAAGGTCGGCCAGGAAGTCGACACGGTGACGCCACAAGCCCGGATGCTCGCCAAGTCGGCAGCACAACTGGCCGCTGCTGCTGCCGAGATTTCCTCCTCCCGCAGTGACATTGCCCGCCACACTGAGGAAGCCCTAACCATTGGATACAGCGAAGTGGAGGACTTGGCTGAACTCTCTCAGATTATTCAAAAATTTCAATCCCACAGTCAAGACATTTCTGTTTCTGTGGATCAGATTGCTCAAATCGCGGAACGAACCAGTCTGTTAGCTTTGAACGCCACCATTGAATCGGCGAAAGCCGGGGAAATCGGGGCGGGTTTCGCGGTCGTCGCCGGCCAGATAAAAGAACTTGCGGTCCAAACCAGCACCGCAGCGGCGGCGGTGACGGAGGCTTCTGCAGAAATCCAGGAACGCTGTGACCGGGCTGTGGGGGTGACTGCAGACGTTACCGAAAAATTGAACCAGATTAATGACTCGCAGCAAGTTTCCGCCCAAGCTGTGGCTGACCAGGCCGCGGTAGTGGCCTCGATGGAGGCGGCCTGCGCGGGAGCTCTCGACCAGTCTCGCGCCCTGAGCGAGGAAATCGAGACTATCACCGAGGCCGCCGCCCAGTCTCAAACCAGCCTGCAAAACACTGACTCGGAATCTGACAAGGTGGAGGAAATTATTTCTACCACCCGCGCTATGATTCACAACCTCCAGATGGTTGAGGACGCGGGTGAACTGAATCTGCGAGAGCTGGGGGAATCGGAGGAACAGTCATGAACAGAAAGCTGGTCTCCATCGCCGGGCAGTTCCGGCTCACTGCCTACTTGAGCTTTGGATTCTCCGCGCTTTCAGTGGTGTTGCTGCTGGTGGGGTTGAATCGAATCCTTTCTCTGGGAGACCAACCCCAGGTCCAACAACGCGAAATTTTCACCCAAATCATCATCCAGGTCATTTTGATAGTGATTTTGGCAATCCTGGGAACGGTCATTGGTTTTACCATGCGAGCTCGAATCCGCCGCTCGGTGAAAGCCGTGTCCCTGACCCTGGCAGATTCCGCAGCGGGCAATTTTACGAAGCGTGCCCAAATCTATACCAAAGATGAAATCGCAGATTTGTCGCAGACAGTCAATGAAGCGATGGTTTCCCTATCCTCCCTGGTGGTCAATCTGCGCAGCGGGGTGGACGGACTGCGGAATTTTGCCGCGGTTGCCGGTAGCCAGGCCGAAATCGTCAAAACGGGCAACGACCGGGTCCTAGAAAGCAGCAATCGACTGGCTGAAACCGGGACGCAACTGGGACAAACGGCGCAAACTTTGACAGACAACGGTATCGCGGTGGCGGGGGACATCGCGCATTTGTCAGAAATTGCCTCCAGCAATGAAATTTTGCGTTCCGATGGTATCGCGGCGGCACGCGATCTGAACACCGCGGTAACCGAGCTGAAAACCTCGGTGGAAAAGATTATGGCTTTGATGACGGATATTTCTGTTATCTCGGAGCAAACCAATATGCTGGCACTGAACGCCACCATTGAGGCCGCCCGCAGTGCGGAAGCCGGGCGCGGTTTTGCCGTGGTCGCCAACCAGGCTAAAGATTTGGCTTCGCAAACTGCCGAAACCACTGGTGAGGTCATCAGCCAGGTCGCCCAACTGCAGACCCAAGCGGACGCCGGGGAACAGCGCATCGAATTCCTGTTGACCCAGCTAGAGGCATTGAGCGCCTCTCAACAGGCCGTCAACCAGGACGTGAACCGTCAAGAAACCGCCCTGTCCAAAGCTAATACCGGCATCGATGAGGTGCGTTCGTTTTCTAATGAACTGTTCACCCATTCGCAATCCTTAGCGTCCCACTCGCAAAGTGCCCACACTCAATCCGAGCAGTTCCAAGAACATATGAGCGTGGTGCAAGACGCCGTCTTGACCCTAGACGAGCGAATGGCTCGGTTTACGGTCTAGCCACCTTTCAGGATTGTCCAGTGAGTTTGCAATTTACCCCCTCTGAAGCCCTGCGTCTGGTTGCTTTCGACCTGGACGACACGCTGGCACCCTCAAAAATGCCGCTTGACACCGAAATGGCGGCCGTCCTGGCCAAACTCTTGAACAGGTATGAAGCGGCCATTATTTCTGGCGGCCAGCTCTCTCAGTTCCAATCCCAAGTTCTTTCCCGACTCGCCGACCAGCCGGCCCCAAAGCACACACTGCATATGCTGCCCACCTGCGGCACCCAGTACTACCGGATGGAACCGGGAAGCGACCCGGACAAACTGGTGCGTGTCTACCGCCGGGACCTGGCGGCGGACCTGCGGCAACAGACTGTTGAAATTATCGAAGCGACTGCTCGTGAACTCGGCTTGTGGGCGGCCTCGCCATGGGGCAACATCATCGAGGATCGTGGCACCCAGGTGACATTTTCCGCCTTGGGACAGCACGCTCCGCTCGCCGCAAAACGAGCCTGGGACCCCGATGGCTCCAAGAAAACCGCATTAGTGAGGGCGCTGGAAACGCAGTTGCCCCAGTTGGAGGTGCGCAGCGGCGGTGCCACTTCGGTGGACGTCACAGCTCGTGGAGTGGATAAAGCCTATGGCATCCGCTCCCTGCTGGAATCGACCGGATACGCACCGCTGAACCTGGTGTTTTTGGGGGATCGCCTCGACGAACGGGGCAATGATTACCCGGTGTTGGCGACCGGGGTACCGTGTCAAGCGGTGAGCGGTCCCGAGGACACTTTGGGCTGGCTGCGGCGGTTGCTGGCCTAAAGTTCATAAGTTTCGGTGGGTGAGGAACCGCTTACGGGCGGTATCGCGGCGGTCGCCCAGCAGGCGATAGCGATGGCTCCTGCCACGTTGAGCGAATCGACCCCGTGAGCCATCGCAATGCGCACCACTTTATCGGCTCGATCAATGGTTCGCGGTTTTAACCCGTCCCGTTCAGCTCCCGCAATGAAAGCCACCTTTCGAGTCGGGTCGCCAGCCAGTTCCGCCGCATAATCTCGCAGGTCTTGGGAGTCTTCGCGCAACGCCAGTGCGACCAGTTCAAAACCAGCCTCGTGAAATAACACCGGGTCGGGCCAGCGTTCCAGCCGGGTCCAAGGCACTTGAAAAATCGTGCCCATCGAAACCCGTACCGCCCGGCGATACAGCGGGTCAGCGCACGAGGGTGTGACCATGATGGCGTCGTAACCGCAGGCGGCGGCACTGCGCACCGCCGCTCCCACATTCGTGTGATCCACCAAATCTTCCAGAATTAACACCCGGGAGGAACTGTTCAGGATTTCGCGCGGATCCAGGGCCGGTTTGCGCTGCATGGCCGCTATCGCTCCGCGGTGCAGATGGAAACCCACCAGGTGCTCCAGGAGGGCTTCCGGAGCCACAAACACGGGAATGGGACCGCCATCGTCCGCGAATCCGGTGGCGGGGCTGGCAGCGAGCAACGGGCGGATAATCTCCAGCCAATGCGGGGCTAAAAGCAGGGAGCGCGGGGTATATCCGGCGCGCAGGGCTCGGCCGATGACTTCGTTGGATTCCGCCATAAACAGTCCCTGTTCAGCTTCCAGACTGCGGCGCAGATTCACGTCTTTTAACTGGGTGTAGTCACGGAGAAACTCCGGGTAGGCAGTGAGGGAATCCAAGTCAATCAGCACGCTTAATTGTGCCTTTTAATCCCCAAAATTCCCAACTTTAGACCGAAAACAAGCAGATTTACAGAGTTTTCCACAAGGGGGCTGAAATGGGGGTTTTCCACAGGTAAGAAAATCTGTTCTCGACACCCGCCCCGGTTTTCAGAACACTAAATCCCAGAAGGCGCGGCACCAACCGGGCCTGGGGGAAATGACAGAAAGGAACACATATGGCGACTTTGGAAATTATGCAAGAACTACGGAATTGGAGGGCAAAGGAAGTACCACATCATGACGTTAGCTGCGATTGTGAGCGGTGTAACTTAGCAAAGACCATGTCTTTGGAAAGTCTGCGGGGACTCATCGGCAATCCTCAGCTGGATCCGGGCATTTATGGACCTCGGGGCTGGACGGTGCTGGAGGGGGTTACCACCCTGACTCTGCCTTATTCGGATTGGATGTGGTTTGACATGGCTCGTGAATATCCCGATGTGGATGTGGAGGAAATGGTTGACTATTTGCCGTACTCAGATGGCGACGCGTGGCTAGCCACCCAACTGTTGAAAGTCATACCGCCCAACGCGCTGGACGAGCGGCAAAACTACGCTCCGCGGGTGGAGGATTTGCTGCAGCTCGTGGCTCAGCATCCCGGTGAGACGTTCTTTTCCGGCTACATGATTGGACCCCAGCGCTTTGATGAGCGTTTGAGCATAGATACCATTTTCGTCTCGCCGCATCTGCTGGGGCTCGGTCCTGACGATGAGGATCCGCATGCGGCCTATGCCGGTCTGAAGCGGTTTGAGTTAGGCGAGGATGCCTGTCCCGATGAAGTCAGCGTCTTTTATAATCGGCATCTCAATCGGCAACTGTGGCGTTTTTGGTGGGATTAGTCAGGCTCAACGCGAGGTGGCAGGCCGTCTCAGACCGGGGTCAGAAGCTAGCTGTGAGTCAGTTCCCGATTGAGGCTTGCCGGCCAGGCGGGGCCTTCATAAATGAAAGCCGAGAATCCTTCGATGAGGTTCGCGCCGGCAGCCAGCATGGCTCGGGCATCGTCAGGGGTCGAGATGCCGCCGACCCCGATTATGGTTTGCTCAGGGCTCAGGTTCGCTCGCAGGACTTTTACGACCTCCAGGGCGCGGCTCCGTAACGGCGCGCCCGACACTCCGCCAGCACCCAAATTGTGCTTGATGGTCGTGTTGGTCGCCACCACTCCAGCTAAGCCCTCATCCATAGCCAGCTGTGCTACGGCAATGACATCTTCATCAGCCAAATCCGGGGCGATTTTTACAAATACGGGCAGTTCGGATAGCCCTTGGAGTTTCAGTTCGCGCTGCACCGCTTTGACGATGGGGCGCAGGGAAGAAACCGCCTGCAGGTCCCGTAATCCGGGGGTGTTTGGTGAGGACACGTTGATAACCAGGAAATCTACGAGGGCAGCCAATACTCGCGTAACTTTGCGGTAATCCGCCGCGGCTTTTTCGGGGGGAGTGACCTTATTCTTACCGATATTGGCCCCGATGATGATCCGCTCTCCATATTCGGCTCGCCAGCGCCGTAACCGGCGGGCTGCCACTCGCGCGCCTTCGTTATTGAAGCCCATCGCGTTGCGTAGCGCTCGCTGTTGCGGCATACGCCACAAGCGCGGACGATTGTTGCCAGGTTGCGGCAGGGGAGTGATGGTGCCGATTTCCATGAATCCAAAGCCCAGCGCATCCCACATGGCGACGGCGCGGGCTTCTTTGTCCATGCCCGCCGCCAAGCCCAGAGGGCCATAAGTGCGGAATTCTCTACCCGAAAGGTCGGGGTCGAAATTTGGGCGGGGGAGAGGCCAGATAAAGGTTGGTTCGCCACGGCGGACTATTCGGGAAGCCGCCTGGCGTGCCAACCTAAACCGCCCCCAGAACTCCAGCCAGTAGATAGCGCGGCGATGCACCCATTCGGCGTCGAGCTTCACGAAAAGGTGACGAAACACAAACTTGTACATAGAGACAAGTCTAGTCGGGACAGAAAAGGAACGCCCCTAGGGACGCTTCAACGGAGACTTGTGGCAATCATCGGGCTGCGTATGAACCACAAAATCACCCAGCACATCATCGATGAGAGCGTTCAAATGGTCGTCAATAGTCACGTCCAGAGCTCCCAAGTTGTCCTCAATCTGAGACGCTTTGGAGGCTCCAATAATGACGCCGGAAACATTCGGGCGAGCCAGCAGCCAGGCCAAAGCTAGCTGATTCATGCGGCAACCGGCTTCTTCCGCTACCCGGCGCAATCCCTGTACTGCGGCCAGCAGGTCGTCCTGCATCCAGCGGTGCATGAACTTTCCTCCAACTTTGCTGGCGGCACGCGTTTTTTCCTTCGGAGTTTCCCCCGGACGGTACTTTCCGGTCAACACCCCTTGTGCCAGGGGAGAGAAGCACAAGTGTCCCATACCGTTGTGTTCGCAAGCCTCGACGACCCCGTCCTCGACGACTCGCCACAGCAGAGAGTATTCAGCCTGGTTAGAAATTAGGGGAATCTTCAGTTCGCGGGCCAAATGTGCCGCATCGCGAATCTGGTCGGGATACCACTCGGAAACCCCAACGTAGAGAATTTTTCCGGCCCGCACCAAGTCGGCAAAAGCCAGCATGGTTTCTTCCAGCGGGGTTTCGTAATCGAAACGATGTGCCTGATAGACATCCAGGTAATCCGTGCGCAGTCGCTTCAACGAGTTATGGCAGGATTCAAAAATATGCTTGCGAGACAGCCCGGCGTCGTTTGGCCCAAAGCCCTTAACCGGCCAGTAAACTTTGGACATCAGCACCAAGTCTTGACGATCCACGTCCCTTAAAGCCCGCCCCAAGATTTTTTCAGCAGCGCCATTGGCATAAACATCGGCGGTATCAAATGTAAAAATTCCGTTCTCAAGGGCGGTCCGAACGGTTTTTTCCGCAGATTTGTCCTCTATTTGGGCTCCGTGGGTGAGCCAGTTACCGAGAATCAGCGAAGAAATCTTAAGTCCAGAGTTGCCTAAATAACGTGTTTCCATGATGCCCAGTCTATAAGCTATAGGGCCTTGACCGCGACTCTTAACGGATGGCAAACGCTGAATTTACGCTGATTTAACAATAAGCCGACGCAGTCGTTAGGAATCTTGCTGCTGTTTAGCGGCCTTACCGCGACCCACCTGCGGCTTCGGGCTGCGCCACCGGCGAATCAAGATGGCGCGCGTAAAGGCATACCAGCGCAGTCCGCGCGGCACATTGTCCGCACCCAGACGCTTCACCACTTTGCGCCGGGCTTGTCCCGCGATGAAACCGGCATCAAGCATGCCCAGAATCAAGACAGCATAAGAACCAATCAAAGTCCAGGTATTGAGTTTTTGAGCCAAATCCGAGTTGTGCCGATTCAGAATAGACACAGCAATCAAGCTGAGAGCCATGAGCGCCAGCATCGTCACAATCATAAATTCGGCAAAAGAATAGCGAGAATCGATGTAATCTCGGGTCATTCGGCGAGCCTGGCCGCGATGCTGGTAAGGCAGCAAATCCTCGCGACCTGTGCGCAGACCTTCCTGTTCACGCTCGTAGCGGCGGCGCGATTCCGCGCGCGCCCGTTCCTTCGCGACTTTCTTGTCAACCCCCAGCAGTCCCTGGTAGTTGCGGGCTTCCTGCTGTTTGCGCGAAGGGGTGGGCCCCTTCTTTTGGCGTGGGTTGACGGCGGTTTTCGATTCGCCCGTGTTTTCAGCTTCGCTTGGCTGCTGCTTTTTTAATAGACTCATGATAGGCAAATCATGCCACAGATTTTTTATGTTGGAAAACCGGGAAAGCGACCGGCAAACGAAAATAGGGAAAGGAAAATGCGGTGGAGGAAGTAACCTTGCGTGAACGCGCAACTGCCGATTTCAACAATGTAGTCGAGTTCTTAAAAGGTTTGGTGCGGATTCCTGCGGTGTCCTCGCTGCCGGAACACGCTTCGGACATGCAAGCCAGCGCGGAATACATTGTGAAGAATCTGGAGGCAGCCGGGGCCACGGCACGCATTGTGACCGTGACGGATTCGGAAACCGGGCTAGTTTCTCGCCCCGCAATTTTGGCTGAAAAGTCCGGACCGGCCGGTGCTCCCACGGTGCTGCTCTATGCGCACCATGACGTGCAGCCCACCGGGGACCTGGACAAATGGGATTCGGATCCGTTTGAGCCGGTGGAGCGCGACGGACGTCTCTATGGCCGCGGTGCCAGCGATGATGGAGCCGGGGTGGCGACTCACTTGGGGATGCTGCGGGCATGGGATGACGAACTGCCCGTCAACGTGAAAATTTTTATCGAAGGCGAGGAAGAAGTCGGCTCTCCAACCTTTACCGCCTTCCTGGAACAGAATCGGGAATTTCTACAGGCTGATGTCATCATCGTGACGGATTCCGGAAACTGGGACGTTCACCAGCCGGCCTTGACTACCGGTCTGCGCGGCGTGTTGAGCGTAGACGTGAGTGTCAAGACTTTGGATCACGCCGTACATTCCGGGGCTTTCGGCGGGGTCACCGTAGACGCCTTGACCTGCCTGTGTCGGCTCATAGCTACTTTGCACGATCAGAAGGGCAGTGTGGCGGTGCCGGGTTTGGTGGCGAACCCGGTGGCGGACGTGGACTACCCGGAAGATGACTTGCGGAAACAAATGGGTGCTGTGGCGGGGCTGGTATGCCTTTACGCGCGCCATCTTGATTCGCCGGTGGCGCAGCCCGAAGCCGCAGGTGGGTCGCGGTAAGGCCGCTAAACAGC